>CANEXR010000121.1 GCA_947443815.1 Flavobacteriaceae bacterium
CGGATTTTCTGTAAATACCAACTATAAAATGAGTATTAGTGGCAATAACGCTTGGGTAAGTCATGATGAAGAATCCACAACAGCGGATGGAAAAAAGACCTTCTCTTATGAAATCAGAATGCTTGAAAAAATTAAAGGAGAATGGAAATTAGTCGGGCAATCCATTCATATTTACAAACAAGATTAACCCTTTTAATGGTATTTATATTGATTTTTTTTGGCTGTGACTTTTAATTTCTTAAATTTATCAAAATCATTGTAATAGTATACTTCCAATTGATTTTAATTCCATAAAATACAATGCCTAACAAAAAAAGGCAGCGACCATTCCAATATTTTAAATAAAGTATAAATAAATAGATTCTCAAGATGAAAATAGCTCTTTTTTCGAATGAATTTCCACCAAACATTTATGGTGGTGCTGGTGTACATATCGATTTTCTTAGCCAAGAATTGGCCAAATTAGGTACTGTAGAAGTCCGTTGTTTTGGAGACCAAAATGAAGATACTACATCCATGCATGTACGAGGTATTGATTCTTGCCTAAGCAAAATGGATGATAAAGAAAACAGCCACATCAAAATGTTTCATAACTTGAGCCGAAATGTTGAAATGTCGCAAGCAACTCCAAATGCAGATATTATTCACTGTCATACTTGGTACACCCATTTGGCAGGGGTTTTTACTAGAGAATTGCTACAAGTTCCGCTTATTTTAACCACGCATAGTTTAGAAACACATCGCCCTTGGAAAGTTGAACAATTAGGAAACGGTTATTTTCTATCTCGATGGATTGAAGACAAGGCCTATAAAACTGCCGATGGAGTTATTGCAGTCAGTGAACAAATGAAACAGGATGTAATTGAAGCCTATGATGTAGCACCTGAGAAAGTAACCGTAATCCATAACGGAATAGATCCCGAGTTCTACAAACCCACTTTTGATGAAGCTTTACTTTTAGAATATGGTATTAATCCCAACATTCCTTTTGTGCTTTTTGTGGGGCGTATCACCCGTCAAAAAGGGATTTCGCAACTCATAGCAGCCGCAAAACATTTCAATAAAAATTGTCAAGTTGTACTTTGCGCCGGTGCTCCTGATACTCCAGAAATTGCAGCCGAAACTGAAGCTCTCATTGCCGATTTAAAATCAGAACGAGAGGGAATTATTTTAATATCAGAAATGCTTCCTCGCGAAAAAGTCAAAGTGTTATACAGTCACGCCCGTGTTTTTGCTTGTCCTTCATTATACGAACCTTTTGGCATCATCAATCTGGAAGCGATGGCATGTGAAACTCCCGTAGTAGGTAGTTTAGTTGGCGGAATTCCAGAAATAATTATTGAAGGAAACACCGGATATTTAGTACCTCTTGAAAGCATTTCGAGAACTGATTTTAATCCTGCTGATCCAGAATCTTTCCAGAAAAATTTTGCTGCGAAAATAAACCTGCTATTAGAAGATGAAGCCCTAGCTACAAAATTGGGAAAAGAAGGTCGTGTTCGTGTTTTAAAACAATTCAGTTGGGAATCAATAGCCAAAACAACTTTTGACTATTACCAAGAAGTAATCGCTCGATTTGAAAAAGAAAAAGCGTAATTCTAATAAATTATAAAAAGTTACAATAGCAAATCCATTTTATACTGTTCAAAAACAGCTAAAATGGATTTTTATTTTTCTACTAACTGAATTTTCAAACAACAGTTATTATTTCTGCAAAAAAAGCACTCGAAAAATGTTTATCTTTGTTAAAAAAAGAAAAATGCAACATATTATAGACCGATTCATCAGTTATGTAACGATTGATACCGAATCGGATGCCAATTCTGAAACCACACCAAGTACCGAAAAACAATGGATTCTTGCTCATAAACTAGTAGCGGAACTAAAAGCTATTGGGATGCAAGACGTTACTATTGATGAGAAAGCCTATATTATGGCTACTTTACCTAGTAATGTGACTCATGAAGTTCCTGTAATTGGATTCATATCGCATTTTGACACTTCCCCAGATTTTTGCGGTGCTAATGTAAAGCCCCAAATAATTCCAAATTATGATGGAACCGATACTGTACTAAATAAAGCAAAAAACATAGTATTATCGCCCAATTATTTCAAAGATTTATTACTTTATAAAGGACAAACTTTAATAACCACAGACGGAACCACTTTATTGGGTGCCGATGATAAAGCGGGAATTACCGAGATTGTCACTGCCATGGAATTCCTTATCCAAAATCCTGAAATCCAACACGGAAAAATCAGAATTGGATTTACACCTGACGAGGAAATAGGGCGTGGCGCACACTATTTTGATGTAGAAAAATTTGGTGCACAATGGGCTTACACCATGGATGGAAGTCAAATTGGCGAATTAGAATATGAAAATTTTAATGCAGCTGGAGCCAAAATTACGTTCAAAGGAAAAAGTGTACATCCCGGCTATGCCAAAGGAAAAATGATAAATTCGATGTTGATTGCCAATGATTTTATCAATGAATTGCCAAAAGGAGAGACTCCACAAGAAACCAAAGGGTATGAAGGTTTTTTTCATGTACATCATTTGTCTGGAAGTATTGAAGAAACTGTTTTAGAATTGATTATTCGAGATCATAACAAGAAAAAATTCGAAAAAAGAAAAGCCTTAATTACAAAAATCACCAGAAAAATAAATAAAAAATTTGCCAAACAGTTTGGTGAAGCTATTGTAATAGCAGAAATAAAAGACCAATATTACAATATGAAAGAGAAAATAATTCCTGTAAAATATATTGTAGATATTGCCGAAAAAGCGATGAAAGAATTAGGAATTAAACCTATTATAAAACCCATTCGAGGTGGAACAGATGGTTCTCAATTATCCTACAAAGGATTACCCTGTCCTAATATTTTTGCTGGTGGGCATAATTTTCATGGAAAATATGAATACGTACCCGTAGAAAGTATGCAAAAAGCAGTTGATGTAATTGTAAAAATTGCACAATTGACTAGCACAACGGATTACGCCACATCCAAAGGAAAAATACAAAACACAAAATAAATTTGGACAAGCCAAAATCCATACCACACAAATGGGATAAAGTCAATTCTTGGTCTGAGGAACTCGAATGGCTTCAATCTATTATCGCCAAAACGGAACTCATAGAAAAAACCAAATGGGGTGCTGCCGTTTATGTTTTAAATGATAAAAATGTGCTTGGAATAGGTGGATTCAAAAATTATTTCGCCATTTGGTTTTTTAACGGTGTTTTTCTAAAAGACAAAAAAAAAGTCTTAGTCAATGCTAATGAAGGGGTTACTAAATCTTTACGCCAATGGCGACTTACCACAAAAGAAGAAGCGAATGAAAAAGAAATCCTTTCTTATATTTTAGAAGCAATAGAAAATGAAAAGCAAGGAAAAATAATTAAAGCAGAAAAAAAAGCAACAATTATTTCTGCACTCTTACAAAAAGAATTGGAGGCTGATTCCCTTTTAGCAGTAGCATTTAAAGCTTTTACCCCTTATAAACAATATGAATTTTTAGAATACATCGAAACTGCAAAACGCGAAGAAACTAAACGCATCCGGATTGAAAAGATAAAACCCATGATTCTAAATAACATCGGTTTAAATGATAAGTACAGATCATAATAAAAACGCCATGAAAATCATGGCGTTTTTTTTTATAACAGAAAAATGTCTATTGCTTTTTATTCAATGCTGCACTCATTTCCATAGAGATAGCAGAGCGTTCCATTTTTAATTTTCCTGACATTGTTTCGATAACAACGGTTGTTTCTGCAAGTTCAGAAACTTTACCGTGAAGTCCACTTTTAGTGATGATCTTATCACCAACTTTCAATGCACTTTCAAATTCTTTTTCAGATTTGGCTCTTTTTTGTTGCGGTCTAATCATAAAGAAATAGATTACTACAAACATTAATAAAAAGGGTGCAAATTGAGTTAATTTTTCCATAATTGAAATTCGTATAAATTGTTATTTGTTTTTGTGATTTTAGTCTTCACATTAAACCTCGACCCGCTTTAATCATTTTTTTGTTAGCCTGAAGTTCTTTTACTAAGTTGTCTAAAATTCCGTTGATAAAAATACTACTTTTTGGAGTAGAATATTCTTTGGCAACTTCTAAATATTCATTTAAAGTTACTTTTACTGGAATTGAAGGAAATTTCAAGAATTCACATATAGCCATTTTCAAAATAATAGTATCTATTTCTGCAATTCTATCACTGTCCCAATTGGGTGTTTTATCATCGTATTCTTTGGCTAATTCCCGTTCGTTTAAAACTGTTTTTCGAAACAAATCACGCACAAAATCTTTGTCTTCATTGTCCTTGTATAATTTAGGAACTCTGAAATTATCATCCTCTCCTGATTTTATCGCCTTTAATTGCTTGATAATATGCGTATTTACTAACGGAATATCATCTACCCAAGTCAATTTATCATCTTCCAAGTAATCATATAATTTTTCGTTAGGAACAATTACTTCCATAAAAACAGCTACTATAAATTCTCGGTCTTCCTCGAAAGTGTTCACCGCATTACTCATGTAATTAGCATACAAGGTACTTTCTTTTACAGCATTCAACAATAAAATGATATAATCATCATTTAAAGTCCAATTGTTGATTTTACGATTTTCTAAAGCAATACTAAGCGAATTATTTTCAGCTAGAATTTGGAAAATACTATTTTTAATAAACTTTTCGTTTGGATTTCGTTCTGCGGGGGTAGCAAGGTGTTTTTGACTTGATAAATGCAAAAAGATAGTTTCTTTTTTACATATTTCAATCAAAGAAGAAAGCATTATAAGGTATAAATCCTGAATGGCATCGATACTGTAGAAAAGGAATTTCTCTTCTTTTTCCATATTATCCGAACCGTTTTGATGCATCGCATAAATGGACTGCATTACTTTGACGCGTATGTGTCTTCTGTTTACCACCTTGTAAGAACTTTTAAAAATTAGGGTGCAAAAATAAGAATTAGATATGTGAAAATAAAATTAAAACTGCTTTTTTTAAATTTAAAAAGAAGTTATAGAATTGTTACCAATGACAAATTTGATTTTGCCACTGGCAACTGTACTCTATTTTATAATTTCTGAATTATTATTTTTTATTTGCTATTTTTCTTAAATCAATACGATTTTGAGCTATTGTCAAAGCCGCTTGATGTGTTGTAATTCCATTTGCAATAGCAAAATCTATTATTTCTAAAGTTGTATTGTATATATTTTCAGTTTTACGCATGATTTCAGCTTTGTCATAATGTTCTAATTCTGCATAAACATTAATGATTCCGCCGGCATTAATTAAAAAATCAGGGGCATAAAGAATTCCTCTTTCTTGTAATATCGCCCCGTGAATCGTTTCGTTTGCTAATTGATTATTGGCTGCGCCAGCAATTACTTTTGCTTTTATTTTATGAACCGTCATATCGTTTAGAGTGGCTCCCATTGCACAAGGCGCATAAATATCCACATCGGCTGCATACAAATCATCGCCGGTAAATATTTTGGCATTGTACTTTGCTCCTACTTCGTATAACCGTTCTTCATTGATATCAGTAATAGTAACTTGTGCGCCTTCTTTGGTTAAATAATCAACTAAAGTTTCGCCTACATGACCAATTCCTTGTACTAAAATTTTTTTTCCATCCAAAACATCCGAACCAAATTGATGTTTGGCGGCAGCTTTCATCCCAAGATAAACACCATAAGCTGTAATTGGAGAAGGATTTCCTGCCCCTCCTCTATCCTCCGAAATACCAGTGACATATGGAGTAACATCCCTTACAATATCCATGTCTTTTGTTTCCATTCCTACATCCTCAGCAGTGATGTATCTTCCGCTCAAAGAATGAACAAATTCTCCGAACTTACGCATTAATTCGGGTGTTTTTTGGGTTTTGGCATCGCCAATAATAACTGCTTTTCCACCACCAATATTCAAGCCTGTAATCGCTGCTTTGTACGTCATTCCTCTAGAAAGTCGCAAGACATCATTTAATGCTTCCCATTCATTGGCATAATTAAACATTCGTGTTCCACCTAAAGCTGGCCCCATAACCGAATTATGAATACCAATAATTGCTTTTAAACCTGTATCTTTGTCATTGCAAAATACAATTTGTTCATGGTCATCAAATGATAATTGACCAAAAACAGGATCTATTTTTTGAAGTTCCTTGCCTGATGTGAAAGCTGCATTCATAGTTTTTAAAATTTTAAATTGCGAATTTATTAAAAATGTATCTCAAAAATAATTAAAAAATACGAATATCATAATTTATTTAAACAAAATTAACTATTTGTGAATTTTATATAAATAATTAGAAAAAATTAAATTTATTAAAAAAAGAGAATAATTCTAAAAAAAAGAATTATTTCAATACTGATTATCTTAAAAACATGAAAGAATTACGTTATTTAAACAAATATTTTATTAAATATAAATACAGTTTTTTACTGGGAATTATCATCACTATTATCGCGCAGATTTTTTCTTTGTTTACACCAAAACTAATAAGCAAATCACTTGGTGCAATCGAAAAATTTTATAATCTATCTGCAACTGAAAAATCATCTCAAATTGTTGTCTCGCATTTTCATAATGAGCTAATTGAAAACATCTTATACATTATAGGTACAACTATAATTGCTGGTTTTTTAACCTTTTTAATGCGTCAAACCTTGATTGTGATGTCACGCCATATTGAATTTGATTTGAAAAATGAAGTTTTTCAGCAATATGAAAACCTATCACAAAATTTCTACAAACAAAATCGAACTGGAGATTTAATGAACCGTATTAGTGAGGATGTATCCAAAGTAAGAATGTATGTTGGTCCAGCTGTCATGTACACTATCAATACTTTTATTCGTTTTGCAATAGTGATTGCTTACATGTATAATGTTTCTCCAAAGTTGACTTTATATACTATATTACCATTGCCGCTTTTATCGTATGCTATATTTAAATTAAGTTCCGAAATCAATATTCGAAGTACTATTTTTCAACAATATCTCTCCAAAGTTTCTAGTTTTTCGCAAGAAATATTCTCAGGAATTAGGGTAATAAAAGCGTATTCATTGGAGAATCAACACCAACAAAACATGGTGGATTTAGCTGATGAGAGTAAAAGCAAAAGTTTGAATTTAGCAAAAGTACAATCGCTATTTGGTCCTTTGATGTTAGCATTAATTGGGATAAGCAACTTGATTGTTATTTATTTTGGTGGTTTAATGTACATTGATGGTACTATAAAAAGCATTGGAACCATTGCAGAATTTATTTTATATGTCAATATGTTAACTTGGCCCGTTGCCTCTTTGGGATGGGTTTCTTCTATGGTTCAGGAAGCCGAAGCATCGCAAAAACGTTTGAATGAATTTTTGAAAATCGAGCCTGAAATCAAAAATAAAAACCCGCATCATTCTATTATAGCAGGAACCATTACTTTCAACAATGTAAGTTACACCTACGAAGACACTAATATTAGAGCGTTACAGCATGTTTCATTCACTGTCAAAAAAGGAGAAACCATAGCCATTTTAGGAAAAACAGGCTCGGGTAAATCAACTATTTTATCTTTAATATCTCGTTTATACGATGTAACTGAAGGTACAATAACAGTCGACGATACCGAAATCAGTCAATTAAATTTATTCGATTTGCGCAATAGTATTGGAATTGTACCACAAGATGCATTTCTTTTTTCGGACAGTATAAAAAACAATATCAAGTTTGGGAAAGAAAATGCTACTGATGATGAAGTGATCGCTGCCGCAAAAAGCGCTGTAGTACATGACAACATTATTGGTTTTAATAAACAATACGAAACCATTTTAGGAGAAAGAGGTATCACATTATCTGGAGGACAAAAACAGCGTGTTTCGATAGCAAGAGCCATCATCAAAG
>CANEXR010000122.1 GCA_947443815.1 Flavobacteriaceae bacterium
ACATAAAAAAACTGTGCTACAATTCCCCATCGTAATTTTGTAGACTTTAAAGCTCCTGAAAAACTCGCGGCTTCTGCTCCTTCTTTGTCTTCGTCTTTAATGTCGGGCATTTTGGTAAAATAAATAACCACAGCCACCGCAAGAATAATCAGTCCCAAAACGAGGTACGGCATTTTGACACTTGCTGCTTCTTCCAAAAGATAGGCGTGCAATTCTGTGGGATTCATAGCGTCCATTTGCACTTGAGTAAGATTTTTTCCAGACAAAATCATTGGCCCGATAAAAGCTGGTGCGATATAAGCCGCAAGTCCATTGAAGGACTGCGAAAAATTCAATCGACGGGTTGCGGTTTCTGGAGGGCCTAAAATAGTTACATACGGATTGGCAGCTGTTTCCAAAAAAGTAAGTCCGCACGCAATGATAAACAAAGCGCCTAGAAAATAAATATACTGCAACGAATTGGCAGCAGGTACAAACAAAATTGAACCTATTCCAAACAAAATCAATCCAATAAGAATCCCAGATTTATACCCAAATTTCCGCATTACATATCCCGCCGGCAACGCCATTGCGAAATAGGCAATAAATACTGACGAATCAATCAACGAAGACTGTAAATCCGAAAGGTTGAATGCTTTTCGCAAATGCGGAATCAAAATCGGATCCAAATTGTGCACAAATCCCCAGAAGAAGAACAAACTGGTTACCAATATAAAAGGGAATAACCATTTTTTGTTCCCATTAGAAACACTTTCGTTTACTACTTCCTGCTTTGGATTTACTGTCATGTAATTTATGTTTTTAATGGATTATTTTAATGTAATTGTATTAAGAAATTGCTCTATCCAAATGCGTATAACCACCATCTACATATATAATTTGCCCCGTAGTATGACTCGCTTTTTCAGACAAAAGAAAAGCTACCATATTGGCAATTTCTTCTACCGTTGTCATCCTATTTTCAAGGGGGATTTTTTTAGTTATGGACGCTAATTTCTCTTCTTTATTTTCAAATGTGTTAATCCACGTTTCATACAATGGAGTGAAGCACTCTGCCACCACCACTGCGTTTACTCGGATATTGTATTTTAATAATTCTACTGCCCATTCTCTGGTTAAAGCATTGCGTCCTCCATTTGCGGCAGCGTAAGCCGAAGTTCCTCCTTGTCCTGTATCGGCTGTTTTTGAACCTATGTTCACAATCGTTCCTTTAGACCGGATTAGATGTGGCAGCGCTTGTTGTGCCATCAAATAATAATGAACTAAATTTTTGTGAAGCGAAGCCATAAAAGCATCGTAATTGCCGTTTTCTAAACCAACGTTGTCATTTACTCCTGCATTATTTACTAAACCGTCAATTCGTCCGCATTGTTTGATGATGGTTTCGATGGCAAATTGACAATCAGCTGGTCGGGTTAAATCTGCTGTAACTTGTAATGCCTTTCCACCTGTGGCTTCAATTTCTTTTACAACCGCTTTATTATCCGTTTCGTTGCGTCCCACTATAAAAGGAATCGCACCTTCTTCGACCAATACTTTACATATTCCTAAACCAATGCCTTTGGCACCACCTGTTACTACAATAATTTTATCGCTCAGTGCTAATTGCATCTCTTATGTTTTTAATTCGTTTTTACACCACAATTAAAATGATTTTTCTTTCTATTTGTTCCCATATAAATGCAACTGAATCGCAAGCCTATTACTTTAAAAAAGGAAAATTAATCTTATGGTTAATTTGACTACAAGTATACCTATTATTTTTAAATTGGCAATAATTAATCCCTAAAATTTCATAATTATCAATCCATTGGGAAAATAGCACCAAATTCTAATGACTGTAAAGAAAACACTAACTTAAAAGGATATAATTCTTAATACAGCTGTCGTTAAGCGGATTAACAATGCGATACTGGGACACGGATAACAAAGATTAGGCGGATTTTCACTGATTCAAATCCGTGTACCATTTTTAAAATTGGCACATGTAACGGACTATTATAATTCCTAAAATTGACGTGCCAAGGAATGCCTTATAGCTATACTGACCAACTTATCAACAGTCACAAAAATTAACTTTCGTTATTCAAAAGGATACAACGCTATTGCGTAATTTTACAACATGTATGCTTTAGTCGATTGTAATAATTTTTATGCTTCCTGCGAAAGGGTTTTTCAACCACAATTCGTAGGAAAACCTGTGGCCATATTGTCCAATAATGATGGTTGTGTCATTTCTAGAAGTAATGAAGCCAAAGCTGTTGGAATTCCGATGGGTGCGCCAGCATTCAAAATCAAAGATTTAGTCAAAGAAAAAAACGTTCAGCTTTTTTCGTCTAATTATGCGCTGTATGGTGATTTGAGTAATCGGGTAATGGCAATTTTAGGGCAGTTTACTCCTAACGTAGAAATTTACAGTATTGATGAAGCCTTTCTCAATTTTGATGGTTTAACTGTTTTAGACTATCACGATTATGGGCTTCAAATGAAAAACCGTATCCAAAAATGGGTGGGTATTCCAGTTTGTATTGGCTTTGCCGAAACGAAAGCTCTATCGAAGGTAGCGAATAAAATTGCCAAGAAATTTCAGGAAAGAACCAAAGGTGTTTATGTAATAGACAGCGAAGAAAAACGTATCAAAGCCTTGAAATGGACTAAAATTGAAGATGTTTGGGGTATTGGTTATCGCACTATCAAAAAAGTCAAACTTCGCAATATCCATACAGCACTCGATTTTATACAACCTCAACATGAGGCTTGGATTAAAAAAGAAATGGGCGTCATTGGTCTTCGCCTAAAATACGAATTGGAAGGAAAATCAGTTTTGGACTTAGAGCCTGTTTCTGAACAAAAGAAAAGCATTGCTATTACCCGAAGTTTCCCGAAACAAATAGCCGATTTTGATTTACTAAGAGAACGTGTTGCTACTTTTGCATCGGTTTGTGCAGAAAAATTAAGAAAACAAAACACCTGCTGTCATACCATAATTGTAATGCTAGTCATTGACCGACACACCATTAAAACTTCCAAATATTATTTCAATATGGCCGTAACTTTACCTTTTGCTACAAATTCGACTATGACCATTTCGAATGCCGCTATTGCAATACTAAAAAAATTACATCGCGGAAATGAAACTATAAAATTCAAAAAAGCGGGTGTAATTGTCACCGAATTGATAGATGAAAACAGCAAACAATTTCAATTATTTGAGGAAGAAAACCCCAAACATTTGGCTTTAATGAAAGTAATGGACAACCTAAATAATAAGATGGGTGCCAAAAAAGTAAAACTAGCTTCCCAAAATTTAAGTTTGACTTGGAATATGAACCAAAATCATTTGTCGCCAAAATACACCACCAATTTCAACCATATTCTAGAGATACAATGTCTATAAAAAAAGAACCCAAACTGACTTTTTTTCTTCCTGACTTTGAAAGTGAGCTTCGAATTCCGTTCATGACCGAAGGTGTTTCGGCAGGATTTCCCTCGCCCGCAGCTGATTTTATGGAAACCAATATTGACTTGAATAAAGAGTTAAGCGAAAATCCATTGGCTACATTTTATATTCGAGTAAAAGGAAATTCGATGATCGATGCAGGCATCAACGACAAAGATGTTCTAGTAGTTGACCGAAGTATAGAACCACAAAACAACAAAATTGCCATTTGTTTTATCGATGGTGAGTTTACCGTAAAACGCATTCAACTCGAAAAAGACTGTTTGTATCTCCTGCCTGAAAACCCCAATTATCACCCGATAAAAGTGACCGAAGAAAACCAATTCATCATTTGGGGAATGGTGACTTATGTGATAAAGAAAATATGATTCTTTAGATTATTACAGTCTTCAAAGTTAGTATTTGCTGCAAATAAAATGTCCTTACTGCAATTTTTGGATTATATTTGAAATCCTTACACCACCAAAAAAAATTGAAAGCAAACCAACACTACTAAAAAATGGATTTTAAAGCGGCATCAATTCGCCCTTTTATAGGCGCTAAAAATTATGAGATTTCACGTAGCTTTTATCGTGATCTTGGATTTCAAGAGGTTGTTTTATCTTCTAACATGAGCTATTTCCATACAATGGGTTTGGGTTTTTATTTGCAAAACGCTTATGTTAAAGATTGGATAGACAACAGCATGATTTTTATGGAAGTCGCAGATGTGAGTCAATTTTGGACCGAATTATTAGCATTAGAACTTCCTGCAAAATATAAAACCGTCAAAATAGTCCCTATCCGTGTGCTTGATTGGGGAAAAGAATGTTTCTTACATGATCCATCTGGCGTTTTATGGCATTTTGGAGAATTCAACACCCAATAAATTAGCTATTTCATCTGTCTAGAAAACTCAAACCAAAAAGCACAACCTAAACACATGCTTACATTTAACAAAAACTACTTTGGCTTAGCTATTTTAATTTTCATCATTGAAGTTTTAATAGCTCTTTTTGTCCATGATCGTTTTATCAGACCTTATCTTGGGGATGTTTTGGTTGTTATTCTACTGTATTGCTTTTTGAAATCATTTTTAAAATTATCCTTTTTAACTACTGCACTAGGGGTATTGATTTTCTCTTTTATGATAGAATTCCTTCAATTTTTACATATTGTCGAAAAACTACATTTAGAAGAATCAAAATTTGCCAGAACTGTTCTCGGGACTTCTTTTTCATGGATTGATTTGTTCACCTATGTTATCGGAATTATAATCATTCTATTGGTTGAAAAATATTGCTTAAAAAGGATTAAAGCAGACCAAAAAAAGCAGGAATAAACTATTATAAAAACTCAACTATATCTTTATGAATTTTAAAAATTTGCTTCTAATTTGTCTACTCTTTTTGGCCAATAGTTTATGCTATGCACAAAAAGAACCTAGGAACTGGAATGGTAAAAAATGTGCTGTTGTACTAACCTATGACGATGCCTTAAACATTCACCTTGATAAAGTAATTCCGGATCTTAATACCTTTAATTTCAAAGGAACATTTTATCTAATTGCCTCATCAGCTGTTGTTACAGGTAGAATAGCCGAATGGCGCGCAGCATCAAAACAAGGGCATGAATTAGGAAACCATACGTTATACCATCCTTGTGATGGGCGTTTACCAGGACGTGATTTTGTAACCAAAGAAAATGATTTATCGAACTATTCCGTAGCCCGTGCGGTACAAGAAATAAGAACAGCCAACCAGCTTCTGGCAGCTATTGATGGTCAAACAGTGCGTACTTTTGCCTATCCTTGTGGCGATCTTACAATTGGAGACACTCTTTATTATGATTTTTTGAAGCGTGATTTTGTAGCTGCAAGAGGAGTTGAGCAGGGATTTCTTCAAGCAAAAGCAGTGGATTTAGCGAATGTGAATTCTTTTGTTGAAAATGGAACTACGGCAGCACAAATGATAGCACAAATTGAAGAAGCCGAAAAAGCAGGTTCCTTTATTGTTTTTTTATTTCATGGTGTAGGTGGTGAACATCCATTAAATATAGCTTTAGAAGAGCATCATAAATTACTTTTATATTTAAAGAAAAGAGAGCAAGATATTTGGGTTACTCCAATGGTAGATTTAGCTAAATACATCAAAAAAAAGCGCGAAACTAAATAAATTTAGTTTCGCGCTTTTAATAAAACAGCAACTACTGATTGCTACCAGAACTTCACGTACAAAGCAAAGATAATCAATAGCGTTATTACAATCAATACCGTGGTTTGTGGTTTTATCTTAAACATTTCTGTATCTAATTCGAATGCTTTTGGATTCACTTTTGGCCCTGCAAAACTAATGGCAATCATTAGTAGCATTGTGAAAACAAATGACAATCCCATACAAATATGGAATGGAATTTCGAAACCGCCTTTTCCATTAGCGAAAGCCGTATACAACAACGTCTCATTTCCAAACAATGCTGGTGCAAATTCATTGAATAAAACAGACAATAGAAAACCAGAGATTACCCCTACAATAGCAGCAGTTCCCGTTGTTCTTTTCCAAAACATTCCAAGGAAGAACATAGCAAATACACCAGGGCTAATAAATCCTGTATACTTTTGAATGTAAGTGAAACCACCCACACCACCAATTCCTAAAACATCATTCCAAGTAAATAAAACTGCCAAAAGCATTGCTGCAAAAACGGCATATCTACCTATATTTACCTGAGCTCTATCCGTAGCCTCTTTCTGAATGTATTTTTTGTGAACATCTAAGGTATAAATTGTAGAAATACTGTTTACTTTACCTGCCAAAGAAGCAACAATTGCTGCTGTCAAAGCCGCCACTGATAATCCTTTTAAACCTGTAGGAAGAAACGTTAACATGGCTGAATACGCACCATCTTTTCCACCAACTAATTGTGGCAAATGTCCGTTTTCGTGTAAAACAAAAGCAGCAATACCTGGTAACATAACGATAAGCGGCATTAATAATTTCAACATACCGGCAAATAAAATACCGTTACGCGCTGTTTGCAAATCCGCTCCCAAAGCCCTTTGAGTAATGTATTGATTACATCCCCAATAATTTAAATTAATAATCCAGATTCCTGCTAAATAGGACATTAAACCAGGAAAAGTAAGGTACTTATTGATATCATTTTGCGAAGAAGCAGCAGTTGGTTCTGGGATAATCATCTTGAAATGCTCTGGTGCTTTTTCCATCAACACATTAAAACCCGCAATGGCATCATGACCAAATCCAAAATATTCTCCAACCGTAGTCAAAGCGATGTAAGAGGTTACTAATCCTCCAATAATCAAAACAGCCACTTGAATTACATCCGTATAGGCAACCACTTTCATACCTCCTAAAGAAATTAGCAAAGCAAAAAGAGCCAAACCAATCATAATAGCGTGAAGGTATTCTCCACCTGCTAAACCATTAATAGCAACAGCTCCTAGATATAAAATAGAAGTTAAGTTTACAAAAACATACAAAAACAACCAAAAAACGGCCATAATTAAAGCAGTAGATTCGTTGTATCTGGTTTTTAAAAACTGAGGCATGGTATAAATCTTGTTTTTTAAATAAACAGGAATAAACCAAACGGCAACAATAATCAATGCAATAGCAGCAATCCACTCATAAGCAGCAACGGCAATTCCTAAAAAGAATCCTTCTCCACTCATTCCAATAAATTGTTCTGCCGAAATATTAGAAGCAATTAAAGATGCACCAATAGCCCACCAAGTAAGTGTCCCTTCTGCAAGAAAATAAGCTTTTGCATCATGCTCATTTTTTTCACGTTTGCGATAAATGGTATATCCATAAGTGGATACCACTATAAAATAGATAATAAATACTGCGTAATCCGCAAAAGCAAGGTTCTGACTCATGGGTAAATGGTTTTTTAGAAATTAATATAAATGTATTTGATTTGTACTCTTTTTTTTGGTTAACGGAACTCTTTTTATTTTTTTATATTGAAAATACAACTTGTAATTTGGTTAAAAATATACAATTCCATTACAGAATTAGGTATAAAATGTGATATGCATTTAAATTTTATTATTATTTTATGAATTTATGAAAGTCAAAAGTAAAATAAAATTTTTTATTTACATCATTTATAAATGTATTTTTTACATTTATTATTGTTGTATACGTTAAATAGGCTTAACAAAGGCTATTTTTAATTTTTTTCACTGCTTTTCATCACACCACTTTATTTATTACTTCTAAAAAGAGTACTATCTAGTTACTCTTTCTAATTTTTTGTTCCCATTTCCAAGCACTAGCAATGGCTTCATCTAATGTGGAGACGGTTTTCCATCCTAGAATGTTATTCGCCTGTTCCGTATTGGCGTAAGCCGAAGTCACATCCCCTTCACGTCGATTCACAATAGTGTACGGTAATTTTTGTCCGCTGGCTTTTTCAAATGCGC
>CANEXR010000123.1 GCA_947443815.1 Flavobacteriaceae bacterium
AATACAGAAGACAAAGCCAATTTCGCAATCTGGTGCATGATGGCTTCGCCACTTATTGCAGGAAATGATTTCAGAAAAATGTCCAAAGAAACCTTGGCAATTTTGACCAATAAAGCACTAATAGCGGTTAATCAAGATAAATTAGGAATCCAAGGATTCAAACTCTCTGCCCAAGATGGATTGGAAGTCTGGGTAAAACCATTATCCGATGGAAATTGGGCCATTACTTTCTTGAACAGAACCGATCGTGCTATAAAAATCAATTACGATTGGAAAAAAAATACAATCAAAGATGCTGATTTTGGTTATGAAGCCGATTTTAATACAACTACTTTCAAAATTAAAGACCTTTGGAAAAATAAAGAAATGGGTACAACCAAAAAGAATTTTACCGCAGATATCGCTTCACACGATGTAATTACATTACAACTAATTCCTTAAATAATGATGTACTTAAAATTTAAAATCACAGCTTTTTTACTAGTGTTAAGCTGTAGTATTACAAACGCACAATTTGTTAAAACACACGGACAACTTAGCCTAAAAGGAACACAGTTGGTGGATAAAAACCAAACTCCAATTGTTTTAAGAGGAGTAAGTTTTGGCTGGCATAGTATGTGGCCCAGATTTTATAATGAAAAAGCAGTAGCTTGGTTAAAAAAAGATTTCAATTGCACAATTGTTCGTGCAGCAATGGGTATCGAAATTGGGGAGCATTCTTATAATAAAGAAACTCAGTTTTCTAAAGATAAAATCGAATCCGTAATCAAAGGCGCCATCAAATCCGATATTTATGTAATTGTTGATTGGCACAGCCATAATATTAATTTGAATGAAGCCGTTGCATATTTTGATGAAATCTCAAAGAAATTTGGTAAATATCCCAATGTAATCTATGAGGTTTTTAATGAACCAGATTACGAAACCTGGCCAGAAGTAAAAGCATATTCCGAAAAAGTAATTAAGGCGATAAGAGCTAATGATCCAGATAATATTATTTTGGTAGGATGTCCAAAATGGGATCAAGATGTAAATTTACCAGCTGCAGATCCCATACAAGGATATGATAATTTAATGTACACGATGCATTTTTATGCCGCAACACACCAAAAAGAGTTAAGAGACAGAACGGATGAAGCTATTAAAAGCGGTTTGCCTATTTTTATTTCTGAATCAGCAGGAATGGAAGCTACAGGTGATGGGCCATTGAATCTTAAAGCTTGGCAGGAATACATTGATTGGATGGAAACAAAAAAGTTAAGTTGGATTACTTGGTCTATTTCTGATAAGGAGGAAACTTGTTCCATGTTAAAAAAATCTGCAAGTTCCGAAGGTAATTGGAAAGAGAAAGATCTAAATGAATCGGGGCTTCGCGTTCGGAATTATTTGCAAAAATACAACATTCAAAAATAAACAGTCTTCAATCTCATTCTAAAAAACTCCATTTGCTTTTGTAAATGGAGTTTTTTTGTTTTTTTTTCTAAAAAAAGTAAAATTATAGGTAGGGTTTTTTTTAGTAAAAATGTTTTAGTTCTAACAAGCATAATTTAAGTTGATTCAATTAAAAACAGCAA
The DNA here is from genome assembly GCA_947443815.1 of Flavobacteriaceae bacterium. Lineage (GTDB taxonomy): Bacteria > Bacteroidota > Bacteroidia > Flavobacteriales > Flavobacteriaceae > Flavobacterium. The sequence goes on from CANEXR010000123.1 coordinate 1,575, forward strand.
TCATCTTTAAAGAGTAGTTGCTAAGATTAAATTTTTCCATTTGCCCTAAAATCAATTAAATATGAATTTCAAAATTACTTTTTTAAGTGTACTGCTTTTTACTTTTTTAGCGAAAGCGCAACAAAAAGATGTTTTTGATGTGGCTCGAAAAGGAACAGTATCTGAAATGGAAACAATTTATAAACAAACTCCCCAGCTTATAAATGCATTAAATGAAGGGAAATCAAGCCCATTACTTTTGGCTTGTTATAGAGGAAATCAAGAAGTGGCTTTGTATTTAGCTGACAAAGTGAATGATATCAATTATAATTCAGGAATGGGAACACCATTAATGGCTGCTGTCATGTCTGGAAACCTAATTATTTTGCAAAAACTTATTGCATTGCACGCCAATGTGAATTTGACAGATTCTCAAGGTAAAACAGCCTTAATATACGCTTCTTTTTTTAATAAAAATGATATCGTAAAACTACTATTGAAAGCAGGAGCTCAAAAGAATAGTAAAGATAGCGATGGCAAAACAGCATTAGATTTTGCAAAATTCAATAAAAATACAGAACTGATAATACTTTTAGATAATTAAAAAAAACTAAATATGAATAGAAAAGAATTTTTTGCCAAAGTAGGGTTTGGAGCGGCTACATTATTAGTGCCAGCTTGTATTGCAGGTTTAACAACAAGTTGTGAAAGTGAAGGATCACCATCTGTTGCCCCATCAAATATTGATTTTAATGTAGACGTGAGTTCTGGAAGTTTAGCCACAAACGGAGGATTTATGGTTAGTAACGGTATTGTCATTGCAAGAACACTTACGGGCACATTTTTAGCTGTTTCAGCTGCATGTACTCATGAAGGTACATCGGTTAATTATGTTTCAAATGGTAATAAATTTGTTTGTCCAAATCATGGCGCACAATTCAGTAGTACAGGAAGCGTTACTCAAGGGCCTGCTTCAACTAATTTGAAAATGTATAATACTACATTGAATGGGAATACATTAAGAGTTTTTTCTTAAATTCTTTGGAATTATTAGAAAGTGTTTATAAACTGTTTTTTTGAAATATTTAAAAAATAATAAATTAAAAAAACAGTTTTATTCCTCTTGTTGATAAGATTGCATCTTTATTTTAGAAATGATTAAAAAATTAAATAACAACTGCCAAAATAAATAAATTATGAAAAAAAGCTACTTATTAGCAATGATTGTTGGGATTACAACATTCTCTTTTGCGCAAACAAAATCAACCGGAGTTGTAACTTTAGGTACAATGAGTATAAAAATAGATATGGATCAAACGAATTCATTAGTGACTTATACCATGACGGGCCCCTCAACAAAATGGTTTTCAGTTGGATTAAATACTACTTCTATGACTACAAATACGGATTGTATAACATTTGGCACCGTTCTTTTAGACCAGTCACTTCCTGGAGGGCATGTCGCTCCCGTTACGGATGCTGCTAATAATCTAACCTTATTAACCAATACGGTGAGTGGTACTGTTAGAACTATTGTAGCAACACGTCCATTTAGTACAGGAGATGCTAAAGATTTTACTTTTACATCTAATTTAACCAATTTAAATGTGATTTGGGCAGTGGGGTCAAGCACGAATGTTGCTAATCAGCATCAGACTTTTGGCAGTAAAGCATTAACTTTTACCACAATTTTAGGGATAGAAACGATTGCTTTTGAAGATAAAATAGCTATTTACCCTAATCCATCGGATGGTATTTTTACAATTTCAAAAAATAGTGCAACTACAATTTCAAAAATCAAAATTTTTGATGCCAATGCAAGACTTATAAAAGAAATAAATACAAGCCCTAACAGTAAAGAAAATTCCATAAATTTAAGTGGTTTTTCTAAAGGTATTTATTTTGTTGAAATTGCAAATGATGAAAGTAAAGCAGTTAAAAAAATAGTAGTAAAATAATTAGTTATGAATAAAAAGGTAAAAATAATAGTCATTTCCATAGTTTTTATTGGTCTATTGGGATTTGTTGCATACAATTATGTGATGCATGGAGGTGAAAGAAATTTGAGTTCTGAAACAACTGATTTTGCGGTTACCTCTAAAGCTATTGCATCAGAATTTGCAACTGATATTGATGCATCAAATAAAAAATATCTTGAAAAAGCAATTACTATATCAGGAACCGTTACAGCAGCAACTGCAACCGAAATTACAATTGATAGTACTATTATTTGCACATTAAAAACTCCAAATACTTCAGTCAAAAAAAAGCAATCGATTACCGTAAAAGGAAGGGTTGTTGGTTATGATGATTTAATGGGAGAGTTACGATTAGATCAATGTTTCCTAATAAATAATAATTAAAATAAATGAAAATGAAAAAAGTGTTATCTTTTGTGTTTGTGTTTTTTGCAATCGGATTTGCTACAGCACAAGATGATTTATTAAATCAATTAAATGCTGAAAAAGCAACCGTAAAAGACGTCGAATCTACTGCTTTTAAAGGATTGCAAATTTGTAATATGCAATCGACCAAATTGGCAGCTAAAGGAGAATGGTACATGGTCGTTTCGCATCGCTTTGGAGATTTAACTCATGGTTTTGATAATTTCTTTGGTTTAGACAATGCCTTAACAAAAATTGGAGGTATTTATGGAGTGACCAACTGGTTGTCTTTTGGAGCATCTAGACAAACTTATAACAAAACCTATGAATTAACAGCGAAATATAAATTTGCTAATCAAGAAGTTGATGGGTTTCCTGTAGCAATTGTTGGATACAATACTATGGATATTAATAGCGCCTTAAAAACCAGCCAATATCCTTATTTGAAATTCAATGACCGAATGGCTTTTACAACGCAATTGTTGATTTCTAGAAAATTCTCCAAATCATTTTCATTGGAATTAGCACCTATTTATGTTCATAAAAATTTATATGATGCCGCTTTAGAACAGAAAAATTTATTTTTGATTGGTGCTGGCGCGCGCTATAAAGTAGCCAAACGATTGAGCGTAAATCTAGAATATGCCGCACGGGCATCTATGCCTGAAAATTTTGTTTCACCTTATCATAATCCGCTTACAGTTGGTTTAGATATTGAAACAGGAGGGCACGTTTTTCAATTGGTATTCTCCAATAGTCAACCTATGAATGATGTAGCTGTTTTTTCTAATGCATCTGGCGATTGGAATGGTGGCAGTCTTTATTTTGGATTTAATATGTATAGAGTTTTTTAAAAGAAAATAAATAAATTATGAAAAAAATAAATTGTTTAGTACTACTTGTAATCGCGGTATTTCTAGGTTCTTGTGATTCAGTTACTTATGATCAAATATCAAAAGTAAATACAAATCCTACTTATTCAGTGAATGTAGGTCCGATTTTTCATTCAAACTGTTCTGGTTGTCACAATTCAGGAGGTCAATATCCCTCATTAGAAAGTTATGCAGAGGTAAAAGACGCTATCGTAAATGGAAATGTAATTTGTAGAATTGATACACAATCTTGCGGATCTGTTATGCCTACAAGTGGCAGAATGAATCAAGGGACTATCGATATGATTAAATTATGGGCCGCCAATGGATTTATAAATTAAAATCTTAAAAAAAAATGAAAAATATATTGACTTTAGCAGTTCTTCTTTGTTTTGGGAATGGAATTTTTGCACAAAAAATGATGACCCGTGTTGGGGAAATAAAATTTGAAGCTTCAATGCCTGCTTTTGAGGAAATTGCCGCAAAAAACAGTACTGTTTCTTCTATTTTAGACGTTTCAACGGGTGATTTTGTTGCTTTAGCTTTGGTAAAAGCATTCAAATTTAAGGCTCCTTTGATGGAAGAACATTTTAATGAAAATTATATGGAATCCTCTCAATTCCCCAAAGCAACTTTTAAAGGGAAAATCATAAATTTTGATGGCAAAAAACTTTCGGCTACAAAAACATCTTATGATTTAGAAGGAGATTTAACCATACATGGGGTTACTAAAAAAATTAAAACCAAAGTAACAATAGCTAGTGTTTCGGGTAAAATTTTAGCGTCAAGTAGCTTTTCTGTAAAACCTCAAGACTATAACATAGAAATTCCAAATCTTGTAAAAGGTAAAATTGCTGAATATGTGAAAATTGCAATTGACTTTACACTTCAAGCCAATTAAAGAGATTTTTGGTCTTAAAAAAGCGATACTGAAATAATAAAAACATATAATTTTGAGACAGTAGTAAGCGATAGTTTACTGCTGTTTTATTTTTAAAAATAAGCTAACATTCAGATTAACAGTGTTTTTTATAAGTAAGTATTAATAGATACTTTTTGTTTTTAATATAAAAAGAGTAACTTGCGCAAAAAAAAAATATTTCTGTAAAAACAATAAAATTAAATTCTGATATAATTTTATTTTCAGGTTAGGCGATATAAAAATGAAGAGAATTATAAAATTGAATACATATTACAAGCTATTGCTCTTGATTATTTCAACAAGTGTATTCTTTTTTATACTATATATATCTTTGTATTTTTATACCATACAAGAAGAAAAACATTTTTATAAAACAACCTATGACCAATATAATAATGAAGTAAAATCATTATTTGAATTGAATTCAAAAACACATACTGCCACAATAATTGATGTAACTTTTTGGGATCAATTGGTAACATTTACAAAAACAAAAGATAAAAACTGGTATAAAAAAAATATAGAGAGCGAATTTGTTTCTTACGAAGTCGACTATATCGGAATTTATGATTTGGATAAAAAATTACTCAATAAAACGACTACTTCAAAAATTAAGTCAGCTAATTTTATTTCCGAAAAATTAATTGAATCCTTGCATAAATCAAAACTTAACCGATTTTATTTAAGAATCCCAGAAGGTGTAATAGAAGTTTTTGGAGCCACAATCCATCCCTCAAACGATCCTAAAAAAAATAAAACAAAACCGTCAGGCTATTTTTTTATGGCCAGACTTTTGGACAAATCATTTTTTGACTCTCTAGGAAGAATAAGTAGTTCCGAAGTTACTTTGGTCCCAAGTAATAACTCAACTATTGTTGAAGATGATTTTGTTATTGTTAGCCAAGATTTAAAAGATTGGAATAATAAAATAGTATCAAAATTACTTTTTAGAAGAGCTTTTAATTTGAATTACAGGAATACAAAAGAAATATTGATTGTTGTCGTTATTGCGTCCCTAATTAATATTTTATTCTATTTGTATTATACCAGACGTTGGGTTTATAATCCTTTGAAATTGATTATGAATATTTTAGAAACTGGAAACGAGTTTGCTATCAAAGGTCTTAAAAAAGCACAAGGCGAATTTGGATATATTGGTAATCTTTTTGAAGAAAATAACAATCAAAGAAAACAATTAGAAATTTCTAAGCGAAAAGCAGAAGAAAGTGATAAATTAAAATCTTCATTTTTAGCCAATTTATCCCATGAAATAAGAACACCGATGAATGCTATTGTTGGTTTTAGTGATTTGTTAGACAGTCCAAATCTAAAAGAAGAGGATAAAAGAGAGTATTTGAACATTATAAAAAAGAGTGGCAAGAACCTCGTTTCTATTATTGAGGACCTTATTGAAATGTCTAAAATTGATGCCAAACAAATTGTTCCCAATTACAAAGGCGTAAACATAGAAAAATGTATTGAAGATCTCCATAATTCTATTCAGGTTACAATTCCAAAAGAAAAAGAAATTCAGTTTTATATAGATAAATGCCCAGATAAAATGGAGGGTAATATTATGACTGATGAAGTTAAGTTGAACCAAATTCTGGTAAATTTAATTACGAATGCCATAAAATTCACGAATAAAGGTCATGTAGCTTTTGGATATACAATAAATAAAGACAAAGGAGTATTAGTGTTTAAAGTCACAGATTCTGGTTTAGGAATTGACGAAAATAATTTGAAAATAATATTTGAAAGATTCCGTAGGCTTGAAGATGATTTTTCGGCAGAATCAAGTGGTTTAGGACTCGGTTTGTCAATTACAAAAGCGTATGTTGAGATGTTAGGCGGCACCATATCAGTAGAATCTACGGTTGGTATAGGATCCGTTTTCTCTTTTACGATACCATTACTTTATGATTATTCTATAAAAAAAATCAAACCTTTTTATTCTTTAAACAACAAAACTGGATTACGAAAAGAGACCATTTTAGTTGCGGAAGATGACAGTATCAATTTTTTACTAATGAAAAAAATTTTAGAACAAAAAAACTATACTGTTTTAAGAGCATCAAATGGGCAAGAAGCGGTAGAT
>CANEXR010000124.1 GCA_947443815.1 Flavobacteriaceae bacterium
CAGATGGTTTATTTCAAAGTCAGGAAGACATTGATTCCCATGCGACACAAGTTAAGGATCTAAACCGATTCTCCCCGATACACCAGAACCAAAAACAGAAAAATCTACATTTTTGTAAGCCATACTTATATTGATACCATATTCTAATTTTGGTAAGGTTGATCCAATAAAAGTTCTATCATCAGAATTGATAACTCCATCACCATTGATGTCAACATATTTTATTCCACCCAATCGGGATGCAACTTGTGTCGCATGGGAATCAATGTCTTCCTGACTTTGAAATAAACCATCTGAAATAAATCCAAAAATTTCAAATTGAGAATGACCAATTATAGAATTTTCTGCGGTTCCCGGGTAAGCAGTCCTAACCTCTACAGGTAAATCAGTAATTTTATTTTTTGTTGCACCAAAATTTGTAGTGACATTAAAATACAAACCGTTTTTTAATGTTTTTGCATACCCTAAAGTAAATTCCCAACCTTTGTTGGCAGTTGAGGCTCCGTTAACATAACGTTGTTGCCCTTCACCAACTGCCGAAGCAATGGGAGGAACTATCAAAATTCCTTCAGTATGTCTTGAAAAATAATCAAAAGATCCTGTTAATTTATCCCCAAAAAAACCAAAATCAATCCCAACATTTGTTTCTTTAGTAGTCTCCCATTTTAAATCTGGATTAGAAGCTTGTATCGACACAAAACCAGAAGGTAAATTCCCTGTATTGGATCCGTTCAAATCATAGGCAGTACCAACACTATAATAGGTATTGAAGAAATCGGGATAATATACATTCTGGTTAGGGCCATAACGAGCTTCATATAATCCAAAACGAGCATTATCCCCAATATTTTGATTACCAACTTCACCATATCCCGCTCGCAGTTTTAAGTTTGAAACTACAGTGATTTTTTTAAAAAAGTTTTCATTATTAATTCTCCAACCTGCTGTAACAGCTGGGAAAACCCCATATCTACTGTCTTGTCCAAACCGAGATGAACCATCTTTTCGTATGGTAAATGAAGCTAAATAACGATCAGAAAAAGAGTAATTAAATTTTCCAAAATTAGACAGCAATCTACTACCAGACGAGATACCAGAAGTAGTTCTAGTTCCAGTTGCAGCAGAAAGCACAAAATACGATTCAGTCTCAACTGCAAAACCCTCTGCACGACCAACTAATGTACTAAAATCTGTTTTTACTGATTCATTACCAATAATAACACCAATTTTATGTTCAGAAATCTTCAAATTATAGTTTAAGGTATTCGAAATAGTTAAACTTGAATACTTATTAGTGTCAATAGTTAAACTATTGTTGTTTCTTGTAATAAAACCATTATGAACAGTTGGTTCAATATCTTTTCGTCCATAACTATTAGAATCCATTCCAATATTATTTTTGAATGTTAGGTTTTTTATAAGATCTATCTCTGTAAAAATATTTCCATACAAAGAGACTTTTTTACTATTATCCCATCTATTTAAATACTGCATTAATAAGGGATTATTCCTATCAGAGTATCCACCGCCTAATGGACCACCAAAGTCACCTGAAAGTGTATATACTGGAATGGTTGGTGCTAGTGTAATTGCTAATCCAGGAGTTCTAGCTCCCCCTACATCATTTGCAGCACTTCTTTCATTTGACTGCGTAAATTGAGTATTAATACCAATTTTTACTTTATCATTAAATAACTTAAAATTAGAATTTAATCTTGCTGTATATCTTTCATAATTAGTGAACTTCAACATACCATTATTGTCTAAATAACCAATGTTCAATACTGAATTAGTCTTACCTGAACCTCCAGAAATAGATAAATCATTGTTAATTAACATCCCTGTTTTATACATGGTCTTTTGCCAATTTGTATCCGCAGCAGGCACATCCGTATTACCTCCAACAAATGGTTTTACAGACACACTATTCAGCACTGGATTACTAAAATCATTATTCCAGTCAAAATTATAAATATCGCCATAGCCATTAGTTGGATTGGCACCATCATTAACTGATGCTTGCCATAATACCTTTCCTCGATCTAATGCGTTGAGCATTTTATAACGTTGCTTTTTTTCTGACTGCATTGAAACACTTGTGCTATAACTCACACTCATCGCTTCTCCTTTTACGGCACTCTTGGTTGTTACAATTATAACTCCATTTGCTGCTCTAGAACCATAAATAGAAGATGCAGAAGCATCTTTCAATACTTGTATAGATTCAATTATACTAGGATTTAAACTAGCAAATATTTCAGGTCTGGTAACAGGAACTCCATCTATAACATACAAAGGATCTGTATTTCCAAGAGTACTAACACCTCTTATCAAAATTCTACTGTTCGCTCCGCTTGGATCTCCTGATTTTTCAATATTTAATCCAGCAACTCTACCTTGTAAAGCATCCATAGCATTTCCTGAACTTAAGGCTTGTCCCATTATTGGTTTTAATTCAACCACAGTAACTGCACCTGTTAAGTCTACTTTTCGTTCCTTTGAATAACCCGTTACAACTACTTCGCTTAATTTCACAGACTCCGGTTTCAAAGAAATATTTATAGTTTCTTGACCTGTATACTTGACATTTTGAGTTGCAAAACCTGTAAAACTAAAAGTCAAAATAGCATCTTTATCTACTTTACCAATGGTATACTTACCATCAATATCTGTCATAGTACCATTTTTTGTTCCACTAATCATAATAGAAGAACCAGGTAATGGCAAACCGTCTTCAGATGAGGCTACAACTCCTTTCACAACGCCATTTTGTGCTGAAAGTGAAAAAAAGGAACCCATTAGGATTAAATATAGAATTATTTTTTGTTTCATAATTTAATTAATTTAGTTAAAATTTTAGTTGGTTAATTATTAAGTTTTCAATTTTGAAATCGAAATTGTTTTTAGTGGCTGAAAATTTATCCATTGGTTTTTCTAGAAAAAATATTTCGGTCATAACTGTTTTTCCATTATTGTAAAATACTTCAATAGAGGTTTTATCAACAATGACTCTAACATCTACTTTATCAAAATCTTCGGTAAACGGTGCTTTCGATATTTGTTTTGCAAAAACATCTGAAAAGGAAATAGCACCCGAATTTTTCCTATCAATAAAAAAGTATTTTTCTTTCTTGTTAATTCCAAAGCTTATGGAATTATTAGATGTATTGGAAAATGAAAAGGTATAAACATCCTCTTTTAAATCTTTCATTGTAAAGCTTATGTCTAGACCTGAAAGATTTACCAAAGATTTATCTACTATAATGGTTTTCTTTTTAATTTTTAAAACATCTTTTTTTATAGTTTTCGAAATATAATTTTTTAATTCCTTGACTGGAGATGATGTCACTCTGTATTGATTGTTTTCCTTTAAAAGTTTTAATTCTCTAGCTATTGTCATGCTACTTCTCCATTTATTTGTTGGCACTTTTTGAGCATAATCCCAATTTGACATCCAACCAATAAACAATTTCCTCCCATCAACATCTGAAATATTTGAGAACGTCACCCCTGCATAATTATCCCTACCGTAGTCTAACCATTGTGATTTATTTTGTTTTAAATCATGTAAAAATGATTCATCCAACGTGAATTTTTTACCATCAAAATCGCCAACAAAATACTGGGTAGCTGAACCTCCGTTTGGACCACCTGGATTAATGCTTTGCAACAAAACCCATTTGTAATCATCGGAACCCTCCACAACCATTGCAAAAAAATCTGGACATTCCCAAACACCACCGTGAGCACCTATTCCTCTTCCGAATTCCGAAAGTTTTTCCCATTCTTTTAAGTTTTTTGAAGTATAAAAATAAACTTTGTCCCCTGCTGCTAATACCATCAACCATTGTTGATGAATTGCATCCCAAGTAATTTTAGGATCTCTAAAATCTTTAATATTTGGATTGTTTATAACTGGGTTTTGCTCATATTTAGTCCAAGTTAAGCCTTCATTCAAGGAATAAGCAATGCCTTGCGATTGATAATTTATTGCACCTGCCTTTTCTTTTACCATATCATGATACGTAAACATCGCAACAATGGGTGGATTTTCTAATGTCCCAAATCCAGAAGTGTTTTTTTCATCCACAACGGCACTTCCAGAAAAAATATAGCCTTTTTCATCAGGATAAAGTGCTATTGGTTTCTCAATCCATGTTATCATATCTGAACTAATAGCGTGCCCCCAATGCATAGGTCCCCATACATTTGAATCTGGATAATGTTGAAAATAAAGATGGTAATATCCATTTTTATAAAACATACCGTTAGGGTCGTTCATCCATCCTTTTTTAGGAGTAAAATGAAAATTTGGTCTGTATAATTCATCTTCTGTGTATACTTTTGTATCTATCTTGGCCATTTCTTTGCAAGAGTATAGGCTAACAAATAAAAACACATTAATAATTAATACTAGCCGTTTTATTTTTCTTAATTGAATCATAAATTTTACTTAGTTAATTTTTTACTTAATTCCTCAAGAGAAATCCCTTTAGTTTCAGGCATCATAAAAGCAACAAAAATGAGTTGAAAAACCATCATAACTGCAAAAAATAGAAATACGACCCCAGGTCCAATTGTCGAAAATAAAAAGGGTATGAGCGAAGGAATTATTGCTGCTAAAACCCAATGTGTTGTACTTCCAAAGGACTGACCAGAAGCTCTAAGATGATTTGGAAAAATTTCTGAAATAAAAACCCAGATAACAGCTCCTTGACCTATTGCATGAGAAGCGACAAATAAAAACAAGAAAATCGGAACGGCAATTCCTTGCCAATGCAAGAAAAATGCAAGTGCAACTAGACTGAGAGAAATAATATAACCAACTGATCCAATATACATTAAAACTTTTCTTCCTAATCTATCAATTAGAAAAACACCGATAAGAGTGAAAACTAAATTAATGGCTCCAATTCCAATACTACTTAATAAAGCGGTGCTTTCTCCTAATCCTGCTTCTTGAAAAATTCTAGGAGAATAATATAAAAAAGCATTAATACCAGACAATTGATTAAAAAAGGCAATGAAAAAAGCTAATAATAATGGAGTACGATATTTCTTCAAAAAGATAGTGTCATTAGAAACAGCAGCATTTTTATTATCAAGATCAATTTCTAACATCATTCTTTCATAATCATCCTCTTGCCCCATTAATTTCAAAACTTTCTTAGCTTCAATATTTCGAGATTTAGATAATAACCATCTTGGGCTTTCAGGAATAGTGAAAACAAACAGCGAATAAATCAATGAAGGAATGGCTTGCACTCCCATCATCCATCTCCAAGCATTTTCACCAAAGCCACTTAATAAATAATTGGAAAGAAAAGCAAGTAAAATTCCCAAAACAATATTAAACTGATAAAATGCTACCAGTTTTCCTCTATCTTTTGCAGGTGCTATTTCAGAGATATATGCAGGTGCAGCAATTGTGGATGCTCCTACGCCAAGTCCTCCTAAAAATCTAAAAGCAGCGAATACAAATGGGTTGTTAGCAAATGCAGAACCGATTGCTGAGAAGAAAAATAAAATTCCTATAAATAATAAAGTGTTTTTTCTTCCTATTTTATTTGTTGGAATCCCGCCAAATATAGCTCCTATGACAGTTCCCCATAACGCCATACCCATAACAACTGTCCCATGAAAAGCATCGGATGAATTCCAAAGTAATTGCAGCTTTTTGTCAGCACCAGAAATTACTACTGTATCAAAACCAAAAAGAAAACCGGCTAGTGATGCAATTAAAGACCAAATAATTATTTTTTTCATTATTTTAAAATATTAAATTGAATTGCTAATTTATTTGAAACTATAAAAATCATATTTTAGTGATGTTACAATTTCATTTAATAGTATATAACAATTATGAATGTGAACATAACCATTTGTATTTAAGCATATTAACCTTTGTAAAAAATTAAAAACTATCTCATTATAGTTTTAAAATGTTACACTAATTATAATTATGATACTTGAATTAACAATGACCCATCTCCTTTTTTACTTCATATTCTTTTTTATAGATTTTTTAATTAAGAATTTATAGTATTTAAAAAATAACCTATTTAAAAAATGAATTTATCAATCAATTTACTATGTAGAATTTAGCATTCAAGTCGATTCAAGACCTTTTATTCTAACCCCTATGGATAAATTTTCATTGAAAGAACGTATTGCTCTCCTTGGAATTTAATAATTCTATTTTCACCCTGTATACACGTTTCAATCACTATTTCACAATCAAATAAATCTAGACATGTTATGAGATATTTTATAAAAAAGAAGCATCAGCCTAATGAATACTTTTCCTTTTTTTTTAGATAAATAACACTTAAATTATAATTACTTATTTTATAGTTAATGCTATAATTAGTATGAATTAAAAATGAAAATATAAACTTCACCCGTAATCCTTTAAACTACCTTTAATCACTATTTTTATTCATTTCAGGATATTTTATAGTACTGCTTATTTCAATTTTTTAATAAAAAATGGAACTTTTCTAAAAAACAATAGTTTATAAATTAACCAAAATAATTAAGGCGGATATAACAATTGAATGCTCTATCCGCCCTAACAACAAACCATTATGTAAAACTTAATTATAAATTATTTTTTAATTATTTTGTAACTATTAGTTTTTTTGCTGTCATTTTCAAACGTTTTTATTATATACGTTCCTGTTGACATTTTTGACATATCTATACTTTTGGATTTAGTTTCAATTAATTTTGCACCGTAAATATCATATACACTTGTTGTAAGATCTCCTTTATATTGAAGTTGCAATTCAGATTGCACTGGATTCGGATAAAATTTTATATCCAATGATCCATCTAAAGAAGCAACAGATAAATTACTTTTATTAGCTAGATATAAAAGTGTGTTTTTAGTAAGTTTCTTGACATTGTCATTGTTTCCGCCAGTTCCTACATACCAATCATAAGTTCCTGCACCATATGTAATCACAGTACCCTTGCCAGCATTAAATCCAGTTGGATTAAATTCTAATCCTTGAACTTCATTTCCTCCACAGTTTAATATTAAAATTTTGGCTTGTAATAAATTCTCTAAAACACCTCTTTTAGTAGTCAAATCTGCTCCTGGATTATCATTAGCAATACGTCCAAAATCCAAATTATACTGAATCACTCGATTTTTCTTTTCAGTTCCTGATGAAAGAAATTCAATATAAGGAAGAGTCACATTACAGGCATCAATAGTTGTTGTCATTCCAGAAATTAAAGGACTATCACTTGCTCCTTTCCACCAATTACCCCAAGCGCCTGATGTATTACCAGCATTTGCAAAAACATCACCAAAATCTTGATTTGGCTTATATTCCCAAGGATTTGACAATAGTGGATTAATAACGCCAAAAGGTTCTATACCTACACCTGCAAAATTCCCTAAAAGCATATTTCCTCCTCCTTGATAATACGTTTTAATTGCAGCAACGAATGCATCTTCTAACGGACCATCTATTGCCTCATTTCTCCCCCAATCGAAACCTGTTTCTTTTAACATACTATGTTTTGTCCCGTCTCCCTCTGGATGACTTCTTGGGAAATCTGTCAACCTGCCAGTCCAAGTTTCGGGATCATATTGAATCCAAATAGCATCGTACTGACTTAAATTTGCACCAGCAGCAACGTCTTCAAACGACAAATAATTTACCGTAACATTTGGTGTATTTACACCAAAATCTTCCATAAACCATATTCCGGCTGCCGTGTCACCTTCAGGTAAATATTCGACATTTGTTGCTGATAAATCATCGTTATAGGTACCTGCTTGGCCTA
>CANEXR010000125.1 GCA_947443815.1 Flavobacteriaceae bacterium
GTTATGATTACGGCTTTTATGAAAGTGTTTGTCCATCTTAAAAATTTTGAACATAAAGGAAGTTTTGAAGGTTGGATTAGGCGAATTATGGTCAACGAATGTATTTCTTTTATCCGTGTTCAAAAAAAAGTAAAGTATATTGAAGATGAAATTTATTTTGAAGAAAGTTTTAATGCAACAGACAGCCATTTCTCTGTAGAAGACATTCAGTTTTTGATAGACAATTTGCCAGATGGTTATAAAATAATTTTCAATTTATATGCAATTGAAGGATATAAACATCATGAAATTGCTAGCATGTTAGGGATTAATGAAGGGACTTCAAAATCGCAATTGTCACATGCCAGAAAAATGCTCAAACAGCAGATTAACACCTTAAAAAATCACGATTATGGGACCGAATAAAATAGATATTTTCTTCAAAGAAAAACTAAGCAGTCGGGAAATAAAACCATCTGATGCAGCTTGGGACAGATTAGACGCAATGCTTACTGTTGCTGAAAAGCCCAAAAGAAAGTTGGGGTGGATTTATATTGCAGCAAGTATTACTGGTTTTTTGTTATTTGGAACAATTTTTTTCAATCAGAAAGAAGGGATACTTTTAGAAAAAGAAAATAAAGTAGTTATTCAAAACCCAGTTTCATCGGAAAAGATAAAATTGCCAACACTAATTCAAATGAAAAAAGAATCGGAAGTTGTACGAAATGAAGTTAAGCGAACAACTTTAAAAACAAATCAGATTCAAGTTATAAATCAGCAATCAAAACCCCTCAATAATAATCAAAATCAAGTAGCAGAAGTTTCAATCATTAATCAAAAAACGGTCGAAAAACCAACCTCTTTTCAAAACAATGCTGTTACAGTTGACGAACTATTAGCATCCGTTGAACAATCAAAACTAGTAAAGGAACAGTCACCAAAACTACAAGTTCGAGTAAACGCCAGCGACCTACTTTCTCAGGTTGATGGAGAATTAGACCTTTCTTTTAGAGAAAAAGTAATCGGCAAAGTCAATAAAAATTACCAAACAGTAAAAGTGGCTTTGGCAAACAGAAACAATCAATAATTAATCATCAATCAAACTTAAATCAAACTATTATGAGCAATTTTACTATTTATTTAGCCACTTTTTTGTGTCTTTTTGCGAGCAAAATCCTAGGTCAAGAAACCTTTGAAACTAAAGCAAAAAACATTGCGTCAAAAATTGAAGCGATTACCAAAGAAGAAAAAGCAGCATTAAAAACAGAAGTGGAAGCTGTAAACAAACAATTGGAAAACGGCACGATTACTTTTGCGGAAGCAGAAAATAAGAAAAAAACACTAGCCGAAGCTAGAGCTATCAACATCGAATCGAGGGTTGCCAAAGAACAAGAAAATCTGAAAGACTTGGTACAATTGCAAGTTGAAGGTAAAATAAAAGAAAGAGACTCTTCTAAAACCATCGTTATCCATTGGGATGGTAAATTTAATTCAGATAAAAATAAAAACAAGAATGGGGAAAGAAGAACTACATCACAATTTGTATTTGCTACTGGATTAAATAATTTGATAGTTGAGGATAAATTGCAAGATTCTGATTATAGTTTTATTGGTTCTCATTTTTATGAATGGGGAATTACTTCTAATACTAGATTATTCAAAAATCATAATTTACTTCATGCTAAATATGGGTTTTCGGTAATGTATAATAATCTTCGCCCAACGGATAATCGAAATTTTGTGGTTAACGGAGAACAAACTGATCTAGTTTCTAATCCTGTTCATTTGAAAGATTCCCGTTTTAGAAATGTGTATTTGGTAGCTCCTTTGCATTTAGAATTTGATTTTTCTGGAAGTGAAACAAAAGAAGATAAACTGTACTTTAAAACGCATCAAAGTTTTCGTTTTGGAATAGGTGGCTATGCTGGTATTAACCTAAAATCAAAACAGATTGTAAAATACCAAGACAATGATCTTAAGGCAACTGAGAAAACGAAAGGAGATTTTAACACTACTAATTTTATTTATGGCTTGAGCTCCTACATTGGATATAAAGAGACTAGTTTATATGTGAAATATGATTTGAATCCCTTGTTTAAAAACAATACCATAGATCAAAATAATATTTCGATGGGGATTCGATTTGATTTTAATTAAGAATTATTTTGAATTCGTTTTTGTTTCTAAAAAGTGTTTCAATAATGGAGCACTTTTTTTATTTGAATTATGTATTTTTACAGGCTTTCCAATTCTAATGATTAAATTTCTGAAAATACTTTGATTTCAAAAGCTACTATTGATACCGTTTTCGAAACTGCCCGCGTTGAGGAAGTTATTGGAGATTTTGTCCAACTCAAACGCGCAGGAACTAACTTCAAGGGGTTAAGTCCTTTCTCTGAAGAGCGCTCGCCATCTTTCATGGTTTCGCCCGTAAAGCAGATTTGGAAAGATTTTAGCTCTGGAAAAGGCGGGAATTCAGTTGCCTTTTTAATGGAACACGAACATTTTACTTATCCAGAAGCAATACGATATTTAGCTAAAAAATACAATATCGAAATTGAAGAAACAGAGCAAACCGATGAGGAAAAAGCCATTACTGATGTTCGAGAAAGTATGTATTTGGTTTCGGAATTTGCAAAAAACTATTTTCATAATATCCTTTTAAATTCTGATGAAGGAAAAGCAATAGGTTATTCTTATTTTAAAGAAAGAGGATTTACAAACGAAACAATTAAAAAATTCGGTTTGGGATATTCTCCCGAAACTTGGGATGCTTTTACCAAAGAAGCATTAGGTAAAGGATATAAATTGGAATTTTTGGAAAGTACGGGCTTGACAATACCAAAAGACGACAGGCCTTTTGATCGATTTAAAGGCCGTGTCATGTTTCCAATACAAAGTATGTCGGGAAGAATACTAGGTTTTGGAGGTCGAATTTTGACTAATGATAAAAAAGCAGCAAAATACCTAAATTCACCAGAAAGCGATATTTACCATAAAAGCAAAGTATTATATGGAATTTTTCAGGCTAAACAATCAATAGCTAAACTGAATAATTGTTTTTTAGTAGAAGGATATACGGATGTTATCCAATTCAATCAATCAGGAATTGAGAATGTAGTGGCATCCTCAGGAACTGCTTTAACGCCCGATCAAATCCGATTAATCAATAGGCTTACTAAAAACATTACAGTTCTTTTTGACGGAGATGCTGCCGGATTGAGAGCTTCTATTCGTGGGATTGATTTAATTTTGGAAGAGGGAATGAATGTTAAAGTTTGTGCATTTCCAGATGGAGAAGATCCAGATAGTTTTGCCAAAAAAACATCTTATGACGACTTAGTAGCATACCTAGAAAACAATGCTAAAGATTTTATCCAGTTCAAAGCATCGCTTTTGATGGATGAAGCAAAGAATGATCCTGTAAAAAAAGCCGATTTAATTCGAGACATGGTGTTGAGTATTTCTAAAATACCAGATAGAATTCAACGAGAAATTTACATTCAGGAATGTTCAAGAATTATGGATATTTCGGAGCAAGTTCTACTTAGTACTTTAGCGCAACTTGTCCAAAAAGAGGTTACCGAGGTTGGAAAAAAACAAAAACAAGAACAAAAAGCATTTGAAGTTGTAAAAAATGAAGCGCCAATTCAAAATGCAAAAATCGATGTTCTGTATCGCTTGGAACGAAAAATTATAGAAATTCTTTTATTGTATGGAAATAAAACGGAAGAATTTGAAGACGTCCTTTTTAAAACTAACGAAGAAGGAGAAATCGAACATGTTACAGAAAAGAAACAATATAAAGTTTATCAAAGAATTTATTTGAGTTTACAAGAAGATGAGGTTGAGTTAGCAAATCCACTTTTTCGAGATATTTTTAATGATTTAGTAAATTATTTTCATCAAAATGAAGACTTTGGAATAGAACAATATCTGATGCATTTAACGCCTGATTTTGCTCAAGAAGTAACGGATATTTTGATGGAAGATGAAAGACTTAATTTACACAATTGGGAAGGGCAAAATATTTTTCCAAAATCAAAAAGCGAAACCATAAGCCAATATGTTTCGGAAACAATTCTAACCTTAAGATGGTTTCTTGTAGATAAAATTATAGAAGAATTAAAAAACTCTGTATCATCAGAATTAAATTCGGATAATACAGAGTCTTTGTCATTAGCCATGGACTATTACAAACTAATTAATTCTTTTTCTAAAAAATTAGGTAGAGTAATGTCTAGATACCATTAAACGATTTCTAAGGTTTTAGCTTTGTTTACTAAGTCCACTAGGTTTGTAACATTTAGTTTTGTTAGTAACCTTAGTTTATAAGTACTGATAGTTTTTTCGTTAAGAGAAAGTATTTCGGCAATTTCGTGGTTTTTTTTGCCATCGCTTAAATAACGTAAAACTTCTACTTCACGATTAGAAAGTTTACGATACAATCGTTCACTTTTACTCTGTTTAGAAATTAACGCTAAGTTTTTCTTAACTGTTTCATTCATGATTATTTTTCCTTGTTGGACTTTAATAATCGATTGTCCTAATGTTTCCAGTTTTTCTGTTTTATGAACAAAACCTGAAACACCTGCTTTTATGGCATTAGGCGCATAAATTTGTTCCGAAAGACCACTGAAAATAATAATTTTAGTTTTTGGAAAATTTTTCAATACAGACTTTACTTCAAAAATGCTGGAAAGTCCTTCAAGTTCCAAGTCTAAGATTAAGACGTCGATGTCTTTAGTTAGGAGTATATCCCGAACCATCAAAAAATTACCAACATTGGCAACAATTGATATGTCTGCATGATCTTTAAAGTAAGATTTTACTCCAAAATGCACAACGGGAAAATTATCGGCTATACATACTTTAATCATAATTTGATTTTTTTTAGAATTATATTTTTGTTAATTGTTTTTGGAACAGTAAAATTAATAAATAAATTCTGTAAATAATTGTAAATCAGTATAAAATATCATTTCTTTAACGAATTTGGTAATAAACAGACCGGTATTGCGTTCATTTTGTGTTTATTTGCATAATTTAATCGTTTGTAAATTTCAAAAGCCGCTTGTTGTCTTCCAGAAAAATCTTTGGCGGTTTTCCCTAATTCGTCTTGAACCATTGCCCATTCTAGTTCATCGTAACTAGCTCCTAACTGGTCTTCATCAGTTCTTTCATCACCAAATAAGCCATCCGTTGGAGCTGCATTCAAAATAGACTCAGGAATTTTTAAATAAGCTCCCAAAAGGAATACTTCGGATTTCATTAAATCAGCAATTGGACTTAAATCAACACCGCCATCCCCATATTTAGTATAAAAACCAACACCAAAATCTTCTACCTTATTCCCTGTTCCAGCAACTAATAATCCATATATACCAGCAAAATAATACAATGTTGTCATGCGCAAACGCGCTCTAGTATTAGCAAGAGAAAGATGGAGCCTATCAGAATCGGTATCCTGTGGTACCTTTTTTTTAAAATCTTCAAATACGGAAGTTAAATCGGCTTCCTGACTGCTTACATTTGGGAATCTTTTTTTTAATTGTTCTATATGCTCTCTCGCACGAGATACATGACTTTGAGCTTGATGTATGGGCATTTCCATACACACTACTTTTAATCCCGTTTGTGCACATAAAGTAGAGGTTACTGCTGAGTCAACACCGCCTGAAACCCCAACAACAAATCCGTTTACTTTTGCATTTTCTGCATAGGTCTTTAGCCAATCTACAATATGTAAATTGGCTTTTTCTATTTGGAGGGCACTTTTTTTAGTCATAATAATTTAGGTATTAAAAAACTGGAATGTATATTTGCAAAATCAATTCGTAGTATAATCGATTTGCTACTAGTTTGAAAACAAATTTAATTAATAAATATGAAAATATACTTGTTTTCTGTGGCGTTTTGTTTGTTTTTTTTGTCTTGCGATAAAAAAAGTAATGAAGAAAAAAAAGTTGCAGCTATCCCTTTAGAGCTAAAAATAGTGCGGTTTGATAAAATATTTTTTGAAACACCATCTAAGGATTTGGATAAAATAAAGACTGAATTTCCATTTTTTTTTCCTTCTGGAAATGACGATTCGGTTTGGCTCCATAAAATGCAAGATCCGCTTTGGAGAGAATTGTACACCGAAGTTCAAAAAAAATATGCGGATATTGAACCTGTAAGAAGTGAATTGACTACGCTTTTTAAGCATATAAAATATTATTTTCCTAAAACAAAGACTCCAAAAATAATTACTGTAATTTCTGAAATGGATTATAATAACAAAGCTATTTATGCCGATAGTTTAGTTATCATTTCTCTTGAATTGTATTTGGGCAAAGAACATAAATTTTATCAGTTTCCAAATTATATAAAGCAAAATTTTGAAGAAAAGCAGATAATGCCTGATGTAGTAAATAGCTTTTCTTCTCGTAAAATTCCTGTAGTAACGGATAAAAACTTGCTTAGTCAAATGATTTATCACGGCAAGCAATTGTACTTAAAAGACTTACTTTTGCCGGATTATAATGATGCAGAAAAAATGGGGTATACTATGGAACAAATTAACTGGTGCGTAGAAAATGAAGCATATATGTGGCGTTACTTTTTAGAAAAAGAAATGCTCTATAGTGATGACAAAAAACTGATTCCTCGATTTATAAATCCAGCGCCCTTTTCTAAATTTTATTTAGAAATTGATAATGAGTCGCCAGGCCAAGTAGGCGCTTGGATTGGATGGCAAATAGTGCGTTCTTATATGAAGAATAATGATGTTTCCATAGAAAATTTATTAAAAATGAATGCCAAAGAATTATTTGAAAAATCAAAATATAAACCAAAAAAATAATGTCAGATATAAATACATCCGAAATTAAATTCATAGTTGAACTAGATGGAAATCGTGTTCCTGAAAAATTAATGTGGTCTGCAAAAGATGGAGGAGTCGAAGCTGAAGAAGCCAAAGCCATTATGTTATCTATCTGGGACAGCAAAGTAAAAGAGACTATGCGCATTGATTTGTGGACCAAAGATATGCCAGTTGATGAAATGAAAATTTTCTTTCATCAAACCCTTGTAGCAATGTCTGATACTTTTAAGCGTGCTACTGATGATGAAAAAATGGCAGATACAATGAAAGATTTTTGTGATTACTTTGCAGAAAAACTTGATTTGAAGCAGTAGTTTTTAAATGTATATAAAAATCGAAAGCCCAAAAACAATGGATAGTTTTTGGGCTTTTTAATAGGTGTTGATTTTTATTAAAACTGACTATTATTTTTAAAAACTTCTTGATTTACTTCGTCAATATAATTCAAAAGTTCTTCCTTGCCAGTTGATTCTGTTGCGGATGTTACAAAATACTGAGGCATCTCTGCCCAATTATTGGCAAACATATTCTTTTTGTATGCTGCAATATGGGAGTCAATTTTCACTTTACTAATTTTATCTGCTTTTGTGAAAACGATACAAAAAGGAATTTCGCTTTCGCCCATATATGACATGAATTCAATATCAATAGTTTGGGCTTCATGACGAATGTCAATCAATACAAAAGCGCAAACCAACTGCTCTCTTGTTTCAAAATAATCCGTAATGAATTCCTGAAAAATAGACTTTGTTTTTTTAGAAACTTTTGCATAACCATAACCTGGTAAATCTACTAAAAACCAATTATTATTGATTAAAAAATGATTTATCAATTGAGTTTTTCCTGGTCTTCCTGATGTTTTTGCTAACTTTTTTTGATTAGTTAGCATGTTTATCAATGATGACTTCCCTACATTTGACCGACCTATAAAAGCATATTCCGGCAAA
>CANEXR010000126.1 GCA_947443815.1 Flavobacteriaceae bacterium
TAATTTTTGCCATTTTTTTAAACTCACCAAAACCTGAAAGTATTCCAGTTTGTGTGGTAGTCAATGCATTAAAAACAACCCAAATAGACACATACTTAAGCGGAATATCTAATCTTGGGGATTCCAAAATAGAAACAGCCACATAATTAGAAAACAAAAAAAGAAATAATGCCATTATTCCACTGACAAACAGCGTAATTATAAAAGCATTTTTGCAAAAAAAGACTAATTTTTCAGGACTTTTATCCTTATATTGAGATACATATTTAGTGGCAGTATATCCCAATCCAAAGGTTGAAAATATAGCCATATAAAGTAAAGTATTCCGTATAATTCCATACTCCCCAAAAGAGGCTTTCCCTAAAAATCTAGCCACAACAACTGATGCGATAAGAGACAAACCCTTAGCAGCTACACTTCCAACTAATGCCCAAAATGAATCTATAGCAAGTTTATTATTAAAAAACTTATTTTTAAATTCGAATAAATAATTCATTTGTAATAAATCTTTTTTAGCTATTTCCTAAATAACATATTAAACAATTTTATTAATAATAGAACTTATAAACCGAAATTTATCACTCTTTCAGTTTAAGTAAATACTTATTGATAAATTTATATTAGAGTAAAACAAAACAATCTTCTTGAAAGATTAGTAATCAAAAGTTTCTGTTTTTTACTTTTACTCCTTCCCGTTTTTACTCAAACTAACAAAACCAAAATCAAAAAACTAAATTTAATAAATTCTTCCTACTCAAAATAATTCAAAGTACTATACCCACTATCTTTCAAATATTGATCTTTTTACATCAACTTCAAATCACTTTACATCATACCTATTTTTGATTAAAGCTGGAATATTAATGCTCCTTAAACACAAATGCCTTCATTAAACTATAGACCTAGAAAATATTTGAAAAAATTAGTTTATTCTTTTTGAAATCTCCAAATCACTAGCCATCATCTCTTTCACTAATCCTGCAAGATCATATTGAGGTTCCCATCCCAATTTTTTAGATTTGCTTGGATCTCCAATTAACAAATCAACCTCCGTAGGACGGTAGTATTGTGGATCAACTCTTACTACAACTTTTCCTAATTCTAATTGGTAATCTGGATTATTACACGCAACAACTTTTGCTGTTTCATTTTCATTCTCCCCTTCAAAAGCTAGTTCAACACCTATCTCAGCAAAAGCCATTATGACAAAATCTCTAATGTAAGTTGTAACTCCTGTCGCAATTACATAATCTTCAGCTACCTCTTGTTGCAGGATTCTCCACATAGCCTCCACATAATCTTTAGCATGTCCCCAGTCTCTTTGGGAGTTCAAATTTCCTAAATACAAACAATCTTGTTTTCCCAAAGCAATAGCAGCCGTTGCCATTGTAATTTTACGTGTTACAAAAGTTTCTCCTCTTCTTGGGGATTCATGGTTAAACAAGATTCCATTACAAGCATATATACCATAGGCTTCACGATAATTTTTAGTAATCCAAAAACCATAAATCTTAGCTACTCCATACGGAGAACGTGGATAAAATGGTGAGTTTTCATCATAAAACCCTTTCGCATTTTTATTTTCTGCTAAACCTCCATAAAGTTCCGAAGTTGAAGCTTGATAAATTCTAGTCTTTTTTTCCAAACCTAGTATTCTAACCGCCTCAAGTATTCTTAAAGTACCTATTCCATCCACATTAGCTACATATTCTGGAGAATCGAAAGATACCTTAACATGTGACATTGCTCCTAAATTATAAATTTCATCTGGTTGTACTTCCTGAATGATTCTGATAATATTTGTTGAATCTGTCAAATCACCATAATGTAATTTGAAATTCACATGTGCTTCGTGTTGATCTTGGTAAATATGATCTATTCGTTGTGTATTAAAAGAGGATGCACGACGCTTAACACCATGCACTTGGTATCCTTTTTCTAATAATAATTCTGCCAAATAAGAACCATCCTGACCTGTGATCCCTGTTACAAGTGCTATTTTCATTTTTTTAGTTATTAAGTATAAATAGTAAAATAAGTATAAAAACCACTACTTCTTCATACATATATTTTTATAATTTTACTTTTTTATATTTTCCTTCATTTTGTATAAACCAATCATAGGTTTTTTGAATACCTTCTTCAAGACGAACTTGGTGCTTCCAACCTAATGCATGCATTTTTGAAATATCCATCAGCTTTCTCGGGGTTCCATCTGGCTTAGTACTATCCCAAATGATTTCGCCTTGATGTCCAATAATTTTCTGAATCGTTTCTGCTAATTGTTTTATCGTTAAATCCTCTCCTGTACCAACATTATACAAATAATCAGGAAGCCTATTTTCTAAGGCAAAAACAACAGCTTCAGCCATATCATCTACAAATAAAAACTCCCGCATCGGACTTCCACTACCCCAAAGTGTAACTGGTGCATTATGGTTCTCTTTTGCTTCATGAAATTTTCGCATCATAGCAGGTAAAACATGCGAAGTATTCAAATCAAAATTATCACGAGTACCATACAAATTTGTAGGCATCAAACTCACGTAATCTTTATCGTATTGTTTTCTTATGGCTTGACAGGTTTTTACACCCGTAATCTTTGCAAGTGCATACCACTCATTTGTAGGCTCGAGCGAATCAGTCAATAAATACGTTTCCTTTAATGGTTGTGGTGCTAATTTAGGATAAATGCAAGAACTGCCTAAAAAAATAAACTTCTCAACCCCAGATTGCAAGGCGGAATCAATCAAATTATTCTGGATTTGCATATTCTCCATTATAAATTGATATGGATAATCATTATTGGCCAATATACCTCCAACCCTAGCTGCTGCATCAATTATAACAGCTGGGTGCTCTTCAGTAATAAAATCTTTAACGGCTTGTTGATTTCTCAAATCCAATTCGGCACTCGAAACACCAACTAAATTAGTATAACCTTTAGTAGAAAGTGTTCTCCAAATAGCGCTCCCTACCATTCCATTATGACCCGCTATGTAAATTTTAGTATCTTTATTCATAATCTGATGTTAATTCAATAAATCGGAGTTTTGCTTTTCTAATGCAGTATAAATATTTTTAACATCCTGTGAATTTTCTTTTTGCAAAATTAGATTAGCGGTTGGAGTATAAACAAAAATGGTGTTTTTAAGACCAATAAAAGCCGTATAACTAGTGGCTCCAATAACCATATTCCCATTCTCATCAACTTCTTGCCCTTGGGTAATCAAATAATCATAAACCGATTCAAAAGAACCTAAATCTGACCAAACAAATTTTGAAGGAACTACTTTTATTTTCTTACTTCTTTCCATCACCGCATAATCAATACTGATGGAAGGAATTTCAAGCGACAAAGCTAAATCTAAGTTCCCGTTAACATTTGATTCCCAAGCTATTTTGGACGCCTCATAAACTTCTGGCTGAAAAGCCTTTAATTCGTCTAATAAAACACTGGCTTTGAAACAAAACATGCCACTATTCCACAAAAAATTACCTTTAGCAATAAATTCAGTTGCTGTTACCTGATTGGGCTTCTCTCGAAAAGAAACCACGTTATCGCCCTTGCGCTCAATATAACCATATCCTGTTTCTGGTTTTGTAGGAACTATCCCAAAAGTGACAATAAATCCTTTCGAAGCTTTATCAATAGCCGATTTTATAGCCTCATCATACTGTTCCATGGCATCAATAATATGATCCGATGGTGTAATAATCAAAATATCATCTGGTTGTGATGCAAAAGCAGCAAAAGCGATTGCAGCAGCCGTATTTCTAGGTGTTGATTCGATAATATCAATATAGGAAGTATTCGATTTTTCCATTACCTGCCTGCTCAAATGACAATTATCTACATTGCCGACAACCATCACTTGATCGACTAAACTTCGATTCCGATCAACTGTCATTTCAAACAATGACTTGCCTTCAAATAAATCTAAATACTGCTTGGGTTGGCTTTTTCTCGAAAGGGGCCATAAACGACTTCCAACTCCTCCAGTTAGAATGACATGTGTAATCGAATTCACTTTTTCCATATCCAGTTAATTTAATTGTTTATAATCTTCCACTACTTCCGTTCCAAAAACCCCTTTCACGTCATAAACCAAGCCCCTTTTCGCCCTGAAACCTTTACAAACCATAGCTTAAAACACTATGGGCAATTCTTAAAATGAAAAAATCAAATTTTAATTGTATAAAAAACAGCTACAAAGCCCGTTTCAAATTCCTTACTAATTTAATATAAATCTGTTAACTAATTTTATTTGTGTCATTTACTTTCCAAAAGCCGCTTCTGTCAGTTCCTAAACGTACAATCATCCCTTTTTCCTGCATGCCTTTTAAATACCGTTGTACCGTTCTTTCTGTCAATGTCAAAGCCAAAGCAATTTTCTTTGCCGTAATCTTTTCATTTTTTAACATAAATCCTATGATTTGCTGCTCTTTTTCAACAACATTATCTACGACATTATCTACGACATTATCTACGACATTATCTACGACATTATCTTCAATCAAACCTGTTTTTTGTTTCTCATAACTTACCGTAGACAAAAAACCATTAGGAATTTCTTCAAATTCCATTTTCATGGTTGGATATCCCTTGAGTTCTTTACGGATTCGTATAAATCCACTGCCGTATTTTTCAATATCACCAGTCAGATAAAACGCTTCTGCTATCAGTTTATTTCGGGCATTGGCCTGATAATTGTCTTTTTTAAGCGCATCTATCGTCAGATTACCATATAGTGTTCCTGGGTTATAAAAGGTAATTTTGTTGTCGAAAATTTTAACTTGTATGTCTACTGGACTCATGTAATCCCTGTGAATAATGGCATTGAGTACTATTTCTCTTAAAGCGGGAAGCGGATATTCGAAAATTTCCGTACGCTGCGTAGGCATTCCCGTTATCTCAAAGGCTACCTTAATCTGACCAATAAGATAGCGCATAGTTTCTTCGACTACCTCAAACAAGGTACCATTCAGCATCTTGTCATCAATAATCATGGAAGGTGTTTTAAAACGCCCCAAATGAACATTATAACCTGTGGTTTCTTTAGCAAACAACAGCCAAGCAGCATTGGTAATTCCTTCTGTCCCAACTAATTTCAGTTTTTGCAGGTTTTCTAACCAACTGCCTTCTAATTTGAATCTCCCTGTAGCATTTACTTTTTCCATAAAAACAGTCACTTTACGGGGATCCAAGTTTTCTAAACTTTTTCCATGCGCAGGATAGGAATCCCAAGAAAGTTGCAAAGATTGCAAACTCATATTCGTTATTTCTATTGCCGAAAGTTGGTGATTAGAATTATTTACCCGCTTGTAATACCTTCCTTTAAACGCCACTGGCTTAACTGGAAATTCATTAACTGCAATGCAAATTACCTCCTTACCCTTCACAATTAAAGGTTCAATATCAGCAATGATACTCGGTTGCGTTTTATTTTTTATTTCATTTATCCAATTCTGAACCGTTTCTTTCCCTGTAGAAAAATTAGCAATAGGAAGCCCTTTGTCATCCAAACCCACATATACCTCCCCTCCTTTAGTGTTCGCAAAGGCAGACAACGTTTCTACCACAGCATCATTGAAGCTGGATTTGAATTCCGTATGTAAGTTTTCTATTTTCAATTTGTTGTGTTTCGATATTTACGCTTGGAATTTGGATTTTATAATTTTGTACTTACAACTTCCCATCAACATTTGAACCCAAAATTCCTTTTACATCATACAACAAGCTATTTGCATTTTGCAAGGAAGCCAAATCCAACTTCAAAAAGGCGGCATGTGCCACTCCTAAAACGACTGCATCAAATTTTTTATTTGGCAGAATCGTTGTAGTCTCTAAACCATATTCCTGTTTCACCTCACTAGGATTTGCCCAAGGGTCATATATTGTAATTGAAATACCATAATCTTTCAAAGAGGCGATAACATCAACTATTTTTGTGTTGCGAACATCCGGACAATTTTCTTTAAAAGTAATGCCTAACATCAACAAATTAGCGCCATTGATAACAATCCCTTTTTTAATCATCAATTTTACCACTTGTGAAGCTACATATTCTCCCATACTGTCATTCAAACGCCTTCCTGCCAAAATAATCTCGGGATGATACCCAAATTCTTGTGCGCGTTGTGCCAAATAATAAGGATCAACCCCTATACAATGCCCTCCAACTAAACCTGGCTTGAAAGGTAAAAAATTCCATTTTGTACCCGCTGCTTTAAGAACGTCCTGGGTGTCAATCCCCATTAAATTAAAAATTTTGGCCAATTCATTAACAAAAGCAATATTAATATCCCGTTGCGAATTTTCAATCACTTTAGCGGCTTCAGCTACTTTTATGGTCGGGGCCAAATGCGTTCCTGCTGTAATAACTGATTGGTACAACGCATTCACTTTCTGTCCCGTTTCAGGAGTAGAACCAGAAGTAACTTTTAATATTTTTTCTACCGTATGCTCTTTATCACCCGGATTGATACGCTCAGGAGAATAGCCAGCAAAAAAATCAACATTGAATTGCAATCCAGAAACTCGCTCTAGTACAGGCACACACTCCTCTTCAGTAACACCAGGGTACACTGTAGATTCGTAAATCACAATATCGCCTTTTTTTAATACAGACGCAACCGCTTCACTTGATTTATATAATGGCCTCAAATCAGGCCTGTTATTTTTATCAACTGGGGTAGGAACTGTTACGATATAATAATTACAATCTGCTATTTCGGACACTGAGGTCGTACAATACAATCCGATAGCAGTACCCGGTTCATGGAGAAGTACTTGCTGCAAAGTGGTATCATCCACTTCTAATGTAGTATCTGTACCTGATCGTAATGACTCAACTCTCGAAAAATTAATGTCAAATCCAACTACAGGATGCTTTGTGGCAAACAATCGTGCAAGGGGTAAACCCACATATACTAAACCAACAACAGCTATTTTTAAATCTGAATTCATATTTTTTACACTCTATTTATATTAAAATTTGCCAATTTTAATATACAGCTTCGCATCTCCCACTCCCATATAGGAGCCGAAAAAACAAATACATTGTATACAAATATAGCTACAATAAACTATATTTTTTTTAATTTTTAAATTATTAGAAATCGTAAAACGGGAACAACTTAAAAACAAAAAAGCTAATCCGCTAAAAATCAGTTAAAAAAAGAAAATAACTTAGTTTGTTTTAAAAAAAATTAAAGCAATATTTAATACACTAATAATAGTGCCCTTTAAAATCTTGATTTAAATCGCAAAAAAATTAAGAATATTGCTTTTCATAATACCTTTCATACGCACCGGAGGTAACATGCTGCAACCATTCTGAATTGTTTAGATACCAATCAACTGTTTGTGCTAAACCCTGCTCAAAAGTTACGGAAGGCTCCCAACCTAAGCTTGCATTTATTTTGCTAGCGTCAATAGCATACCGCAAATCATGACCTGGTCTGTCTTTTACATATCGAATCAACTTTGCTGAAGTACCTATTGCTCTGCCTAATTTGACATCCATAATTGAACATAATAATTGAACTAAATCAATGTTTTTCCATTCATTAAATCCACCAATATTATAGGTTTCCTGATTTTTTCCAGTATGAAAAACCAAATCAATTGCTTTAGCATGATCAATGACAAAAAGCCAATCACGCGTATAATTACCATCGCCATAAACTGGTAATGGATTGTTATTAATAATATTATTAATGAATAATGGAATTAGTTTTTCAGGAAAATGATTTGGCCCGTAATTATTCGAACAATTTGTAATCA
>CANEXR010000127.1 GCA_947443815.1 Flavobacteriaceae bacterium
GGAGGTTGGTCCTTAAATCCTGAACAGATGCATGTTGGTTTTGCTCGCATGATGTATCCTTTTTTTGCCGGTTTACTGCTTTTTCGTATGGGGAAATTAACACAAATAAAAAACGCTTTTTTTTGGTGTAGTTTGTTAGTTATAATCGCCTTAGCAATGCCAAGAGTTGGTGGAAGCGAACATTTGTGGCTGAATGGAATTTATGATTCAGCAGTTGTTATTTTGTTTTTTCCGCTAATTATATTTTTGGCGGCAAGCGGTACCATTACAGGCAAATTTTCATCAAGACTATGTAAATTTTTTGGAGATATTTCGTACCCAATATACATTACACATTACCCAATAATTTATATTTATACTGCTTGGGTTGTAGAAAATAAAATTCCGTTTGGCGAGGCTTATCCAATCAGTATATTAGTTTTGTTTTCATGTGTTGCACTTGCTTATACCTGCCTGAAATTATATGATGTGCCTGTACGACAATGGATAAATAAAAAAGTATTTCAAAAATAAATAAAAAAGAATTGTAAAAAACACACTGTGGTAATTAAACCTTTCTAAGGATGTTTAGTCCAATAAAAATTATAAAATACAACTTCTTTTAAAGATAAAAGTGTTTTTAAAAACAACAACTATTTTTCAATTTTAACCGATTTGATTATGTCAAAAAAACAAAACCTTAGTGGTACAATGCGCATCGTTCATCGTTATTTAGGCTTTTTCCTTGCTGGAATTATGGCCGTTTATGCCTTTAGTGGGATAGTATTAATTTTTAGAGATTCTGGTTTTTTGAAACAAGAAAAACAAGTTATTAAAACGCTTAAACCCAATGCTAGTGGAGAAGATTTAGGGCGAATGTTGGAAATTCGTGGATTCAAAGCGGATCGTGAAGAGGGTGATGTTGTTTATTTTAAGGACGGAACCTACAATAAAAAAACGGGTGTTGCAGATTACAAAACAGAAGAACTTCCTGCAGCAATCGAAAAAATGACACATCTTCATAAAGCGAGATCTGGAGACCCATTATTCTTTTTAAATGTCTTTTTTGGACTGTCGCTATTGTTTTTTGTAGTGTCGTCTTTTTGGATGTTCATGCCCAAAACAACGATATTCAAAAAAGGATTATACTTTACAGCAGCGGGATTGGTGTTGACCCTAATTTTGTTATTTATATAAAGACAATAGCTCTTTTTTGGAGTTTGAGTTTGTCTTATAATAATAAAAACTTTAAAGCCTGATAGGTTGTATTATCAGGCTTTTTTATACCTAGTAAAATTGATTTTGAATTTAAAACGGTACACCGGTCAGGAAACCTAAATTCTTTGATAATCATAAGTATTGGTTTGAAATTCATTGTAATAAAAACTATGTTTTTTTTTCCTTTGCAAAAAAAATTTACCTACTAGTTAAAAAATGATATTTAAATAATTTCAAGTGATTAATATGAGAAAAATTACAATACTGTTTCTTTTAATACTACTGTTTACTAGTAGCTCGGTTCTTTTTGCGCAAGAATCAAATTTAAAAAACGAAACAAAGGATGCTATAAAGGTTAAAGGCTCTATTAATGTGACTAACAATGGTATTTCTATTATCCCGACATTTACCTTAGGAAAACCTGCTGCAATTGTAAACTTATCAGTTGGAACAAGTAGACTGACTTTTGAACCCGAGTTTCGAGTTTCATTGGAAGGAAAACCTTGGGCATTTATTTTTTGGGGCCGATACAAAGCTTATAAAAGTGATACATTTACTTTGAATATCGGAGCGCATCCTGCATTAGCATTTAAAACAATTGCGTTAACCAAGGATGGAATTACAAATGATTACATTGTAAGTCAACGATATGTGGCTACAGAGGTTGTGCCTACTTATCATATAACCAAAGATATTAGTTTGGGGATGTATTATTTATATTCTCATGGTATCGATATTGGAACAGTCAAAAACACTCATTTTGTTACTCTCAATACGGGCTTTTCAAATATAAAAGTATCCAATAGTTTGCGAATGAAGGTTAGTCCTCAACTCTACTATCTTATAATGAATGACGCAGATGGTTTTTATACAAGCACCACTTTTACAGTTTCTAAAGTCAATAATCCAATTTCAGTTGCCGTATTTTTTAATAAAGTAATTGATACAGATATAAAAGCCAGTAAAGACTTTGTTTGGAATGCAACACTATCGTATGCTTTTTAAATAACAAGGCTGTTTTTTTGTTAAATACTTGATTAGGTTTTAATTAGATAGTATCTTTATTTAAAAAATGTAAACTTATTTATGGAAAAATCAGAATCAATAGAAGATTTTTATAAGACAAAATTTGATTGGTTGCCAGAAAATTTTAAAAATGAAATCGGCCATTTCAATGTTTTTAATTTAGAACCTTTTGTTGGAGAAAAAGCCAAACCAGTTCCGTATAAACGGCGTGATTTTTATAAAATCATGTTGGTGAAGGGCAATAGTAAAGTGCATTTTGCAGATAAAATAATAGAAGTTAAAAAACGGGCATTGTCTTTTTCTAGTCCTCATATACCTTATAAATGGGATCATAATGACATAAAAGAGGGCGTTTTTTGTGTTTTCAATCAGCATTTCTTTCATCAATTTGGGAACTTGAATCAATACTCCGTTTTTCAACCTAATGGCACACCTATTTTTGAATTAACAGAGGATCAAGTAGAAAAAGTCACTGCAATTTATGAACGTATGTTTGATGAAATCAATTCCGAATATGTCTATAAATACGATGTATTACGAAATCTTGTTTTCGAATTGTTGCATTTTGCCATGAAAATGGATCCTTCTTCTACTATTGAAAAGCAACACCTGAATGCTTCCCAACGAATTTCGGCTTTGTTTTTAGAACTATTAGAACGTCAATTTCCCATTGATGAAACCAACCAAAAAGTCCTTTTTAGAACGGCTTCTGATTTTGCAAACCAGTTGAATATTCATGTCAATCATTTGAACAAAGCTATAAAAGAAACCACCCAAAAAACAACTTCTCAAATTATTGCGGAGCGCGTTTTGCAAGAATCTAAAATTTTATTAAAATACAGTACTTGGAATGTGTCTGAGATTGCTTTTGCATTGGGATTTTCGGAGATTACAAATTTCAATAATTTTTTTAAAAAACACGTACAGCTAAGTCCTTTAAAATTTAGAAATAGTTGAATTTCATAAAGTTATGTTTGATTTTAATTTTTAAAATAGGGGTTTTCTGTGGAAATATGCTTTTTAATTCACTATTTTTAACCTTATTTTTTAGTAGTTTGAAAGTGTTTGCACAAACAGCTATTGCAATCGAAATCATCCATTTGTCTGGTGAAAAATTTCATTAGAAAACAGAAGTAAAAATAATCGTAGTCAAAAATTGTTGGATGATATTGTGTTTATTCATATTACTGGATAGATTACTACAATATCCAATGGATGTAAGAATAAAAAACAGGAAATTTTAATTTAACTTATAAAAAATGAAAACAAGAAAACTTGGAAATAGCGGTCTTGAAGTCTCTGCTATAGGATTGGGTTGCATGGGAATGAGTTTTGGCTACGGCCCTGCTCATGATAAAAACGAAATGATAAAAGTGATTCGTGCCGCTGTGGAACAAGGAGTTACTTTTTTTGATACTGCCGAAGTTTATGGACCTTTTATCAATGAAGAATTGGTGGGCGAAGCACTTGCTCCTTTTAAAGGAAAAGTGACAATTGCTACAAAGTTTGGTTTTGAAATTGACCATCAGTTAATGAAACATATAGGGATTAATAGCCGACCTGAAAATATTAAACGAGTAGCAGAAGCAGCTCTCAAACGACTGAAAGTGGATGCCATTGATTTATTTTATCAGCATCGAGTGGATCCAAATGTGCCTATTGAAGAGGTAGCAGGAGCTGTCAAAGACCTGATCAAAGAGGGAAAAGTAAAACATTTTGGTTTATCTGAAGCAGGAGCAAACACGATTAGAAAAGCTCATGCCGAACAAGCAGTTACAGCTCTTCAAAGCGAATATTCCTTATGGACAAGACAGCATGAAAAAGAGATAATCCCCACAATTGAAGCATTGGGAATCGGATTGGTAGCGTTTAGCCCACTTGGGAAAGGTTTTTTGACGGGTAAAGTGGAACAAACGGCCACTTTTGCAGAAAATGATATCCGCAATATACTTCCACGTTTTACACAAGATGCTTTAAAAGCTAACCAAGCCTTAATTGAATTGCTCGAAAAGCTAGCAAAAGATAGAGATGCAACTCCAGCTCAAATTGCATTGGCATGGGTTTTGGCTCAAAAACCTTGGATTGTTCCAATTCCTGGAACGACAAAGGTTCATCGTCTTATTGAAAATAATGGCGCAGCAGCAATCGTACTTTCTGCAGCGGAACTTCAAAATATTGAAACCGCATCAGCTCAAATAGAAATAATAGGCGGCCGTTATACAGAAGCTATGGAAAAAGCTACGGGCTTATAATGAACAAGTATAGAGAACAATCCAACTATTGATTTTATAAAGCTTGATATACCAATCAGGCTTTTATTTTTTTACTTCAACTATTTAGGGAATACCAGATGTTTTAACGAGACTTTATTTTTTTATATTTGGAAATCAAAAACTTAGAAAACAACAATGAATCGTATAATTAATTTAATTTAAAATGAACAAACAAAATAATTCTCCAAGATGGTATGCTTTTTTACTTTGCACCATTAGTTTAATATCCTATTCCCAAAAAAAAGAAAGCCTAAATGTGTTGACAGACGATGAATTAAAAGACGGTTGGGCACTGCTTTTTGATGGTACAACAACCAGCGGATGGCATATTTATAACGAAGGAGCAATTCTCTCTGCATGGTCTGTTAAGAATGGCGAGTTAGTATGCGACCCTAATACCGAAAAAGTGGTGCGAGGCGATTTGGTTTCGGACGAAAAGTATACTAATTATGATTTGACTTTTGAATGGAAAATAACCAAAGGCGGCAATAGCGGTGTATTTATAGATGTTCAAGAAGGCCCTGATTTTCCTACCGCTTGGACTACAGGACCAGAATACCAATTGTTAGACAATGCAAATGCTTCCACTCATGATTTAAGAGATGGCTTACGGCTTTCAGGTTGTGTTTATGGCTTGGCGCCCTTAAAAAATCAGGTAACTCCTAAGTCATTTGGCGAATGGAATACCTCACGAATTCTTCAGCAAAATGGGCAAATTACCTTTTGGTTGAACGGTGTTTTAACCGGTCAGGAAGACATGACAAGTGCCCGTTGGAAAGAATTAGTGGCGGCTAGTAATCTAGGTAAATTCCCTTCTTTTGGGAAAGCAATTAGCGGTCGAATCGCCTTACAAGATTGGGCAAATGGCGTCTCTTTAAGAAATATAAAAATAAAACAATTACAATAAACGGCTGGTTTTATTAGCCCTAAAATAGTTAAAATTACGTTTTTTAGGGTATTAAATACGTACCGCAAATTCGCAATTTTTTTTTCATTTATGAATTATTAAAATTTGGGAATTTGCGGTTTTATTTTTTAGGAGGTTCTCAGTTTGTTATTTTCAAAATGAGATTAATGTGGGTCTTTAAAAAAAACTTAAAAAATATTAAAAAGGACTTTAATAAACCTATTATGAGGGTATTCTGTTTATTTTTTTGTAAAAATACTTCTTCCATTGTGTTGTTATGACACATTATTTTATATATTTGAAAACGTTTTCGTAAATTAAATGAAAATGAGTAAGTCAGTGCAAAATTATTGCCTATAAAAAATAAAATAACAAACGGTTAAAGTATAAATTTTAGCTATTTGCATACCATAAAAACCTCAATAACCATGAAAAAAGGACTATTACTACCTGCGTTACTTGTACTTATTGGAGCGCAATCTTATGCTCAAAAAAAATGGGTAGAAACCCCAAAAGGCTCACATAACATTGTCGATAATAAAGGCGGACAAACATTGGGATATTCCCCAAAATCAGGCGTGAAAATCATTCAAGTGGATGGTTTGGCTTTTAAAGACTTGAACAAAAATGGCGCTTTGGATGTCTATGAAGATTGGAGAAAACCAATTGCGGTTCGTGCCAAAGATCTTGCCACTAAAATGACGGTGGAACAAATCGCCGGATTAATGCTTTATAGCAGACATCAAGCTATTCCTGCTCAGGAAGTTGGAATGTTTTCAGGGACTTATAATGGGAAACCGTTTTCTAAAAGTGGCGTACAATCATCTGATTTATCCGATCAGCAAATGGCATTTTTGACCAAAGATAATTTACGTCATGTGCTGATGACTTCAGTTGCAAGTCCTGTTATTGCAGCAGAATGGAATAATAATGTGCAAGCATTGGTAGAAGGAATAGGAATGGGGATTCCCTCTAATAACAGTTCCGATCCAAGAAATGGAGCCAATAAAGATGCCGAATACAATGCAGGATCTGGTGGTTCCATATCACAATGGCCTGAGGAATTGGGATTGGCCGCTACTTTTGATGCCGCCATCACAGAACAATTTGGGACAATTGCTGCCAAAGAATACAGAGCGATGGGAATTACAACTGCTTTGTCACCGCAAATTGATTTAGCAACAGAACCAAGATGGAATCGTTTTGTAGGGACTTTTGGCGAAGACCCAAAATTAGCCACTGATATGGCAAGAGCTTATGTGGATGGATTTCAGACTTCACCAAAAGCGATAGCTGCCTATGACAATTGGGGGAATCAAAGTGTGAATGCCATGATTAAACACTGGCCTAGCGGTGGTCCAGAAGAAGGCGGAAGAGACGCTCATTTTGCTTATGGAAAATTTGCAGTATATCCAGGAAACAATTTCGAAATGCATTTGAAACCTTTTACAGAAGGCGCATTACAACTAAAAGGCGCTACAAAAAAAGCATCTGCAATAATGCCATACTACACCATTTCGTATAATCAAGATAAAAAAAATGGGGAAAATGTAGGGAATGGATTTAGTAAATATATCATTACGGATTTACTACGAAACAAATATGGTTATGATGGGGTTGTATGTACCGATTGGTTGATTACCGCTGATGAAGGACCTAAACCGGATGTGTTTTCAGGAAAATCTTGGGGAGTTGAAAAACTAACAATTGCCGAAAGACATTATAAAGTCATGATGGCGGGAGTAGACCAATTTGGAGGAAATAATGATATTAATCCCGTTCTTGAAGCCTATCAAATGGGTGTAAAAGAACAAGGAGAAAGTTTCATGCGCAAGCGTTTTGAGCAATCTGCCGTACGTTTACTTATGAACATTTTCAGAGTAGGATTGTTTGAAAATCCATATTTAGACCCTATTGAAACTAAAGCGATTGTGGGTAACCCTGATTTTATGAAAGCAGGATTTGAAGCCCAATTAAAGTCGGTTGTACTGATTAAAAATCAAAATAAAACGCTACCAATTCAAAAAGGAAAAACCGTTTATATCCCGAAAAGAATTACTCCTGCAGGCATTAACTTTTTTGGGCAACCTTCACCTGAAAAAATAGAATATCCAGTTAATTTAGAATTAATTAAAAAATATTATACTGTAACTGACGATCCTACCAAAGCAGATTTTGCGATTGTATTTATCAAAAGCCCTATCAGTGGCGGATACAGCAGAGCAGACAGAGAAGCGGGGGGTAATGGTTATGTACCCATTAGTTTGCAATTGCAAGACTATACCGCTGTCGATGCTAGAGCGCAAAGTATTGCTGCCGGGGATCCTGTAATTGACCCAACCATTACAAACCGTTCCTATTTGAATA
>CANEXR010000128.1 GCA_947443815.1 Flavobacteriaceae bacterium
AGCGGGTACTATTTGTTTAAAAAAGAAGACACCTTTTGGTTTAAGAAAAAATACTTATTGCAATCAAAAGATTTTTTTGAAAAATACGGAGGGAAGGCGATAATTTTTGCTAGATTTTTGCCTATTTTCAGAACATTTGCGCCAATCGTTGCAGGAATTGTATCCATGGATAGAAAGAAATTCATGTTTTATAACATCCTGAGTTCTTTCATGTGGTCATTCATTCTGATTTTTTCAGGACATTATTTATATGGTTTATTTTTAGAAAAATTCAATATTGATTTGAAAGAACATATTGAATATATTGTGATAGGAATTGTATTAATAACAACCGTTCCGGTCTTATTTAAGCTCTTGAAAAAAAGAGTTCAGTTATAGAATAATTTTATGATTTAACTAAAAAAAACGTCTTGCATGATTTTTGCAAGGCGTTTTTTATGCATGTAAGTATTTTTATTGATATTGATTTTTTAAATAAAATTAATATTTTGAATGGTATGTTTCCATCAATAATTCTAAAGTTGTGGTTATGTTATTTGCTTTTATAATAGGCATTTCTATAGCATTATTAAGCCAGTTTTGAATTATCAAATCAAAATCTTTGCTTACTTCATACACTACAGGAACGCCTAGTTTTTTTAGAGCCTCTGCATTGCATTCTTGTTCATAATGATTTTTAATTGGGATACTTAGTATTTTTTTTCTAAGAAATAAGGCTTCCGCAGGTGTTTCAAATCCACCACCAGTTATAATACCTTCACAGTTTATTAAGCTAGTATTAAAGTCTTTTTGAGTGACAGGAAAATAAGTGATGTTACCTATGGTTTGTTTGCTTTTTACATCTCCTAAAAACCAATGAAAGTGAACATCAGTTACTTTATTAAATGCTTTTTCTAAACAGTCTTTATCAAAAGAGGGAAGATAAACGGTAATGTGTTTTAGGTTTTTAGGTTCCGCTTCTAGAATGCAATCTTTAATGATAGGTGGATGGATAAAGGTGTCATAATTTTGAAAATGCAGCCCAATATTTTTTGAAGATGGTGCATAATGTTTAAAAATAATTTCACCAAAAACATTTTTCTTTTCTGGTCTCGGTGTTAATTCCGAAATAAAACTGGCTTGATGTCCTAATTGTATCGATTCTACTTTTTGTATTTTGCAAGCAAGTGCAGTAATTGAATCAAAATCATTGATGACAATGTCATAATTTTTTAGGGGTAAAGCAGTAGCATCTTTATAAATCTGATAGGGTTTTATGTTTTTTACAATATCCCAATAATCCAAACCACCACATTTGCTGTAATGTAAGCTACATCCTTTGCTTTTGAATTTTACGGGCAGACCAATGTCTAAACTAGCATTATTTCCACTCAGAAAAAAATCAACATCTCCCCATTTTTTGAGATATGGGTATAATTGTGCTGCTCTACTGATATGTCCGTTTCCAGTGGCTTGAATGGCATAAAATATTTTCATAAAAAGGTATATTTACTTTTCTAAAAAACAAATGTATGTGCTGAACGTTATGTGAATGTTCTTTTAACTTTTTCTTTAAATTAATTTTTACCATAGACTTGTTTGATGTGTAAAAATCATTATTTGTGTTAGTTGTGCATTATCAAATTAATTTTTGTTTTGTTAAGTACTAATTTTTACTTAAATACAAACGAAACTTCGCACATTTCATTATTTTTGGAGAATGAAAAAAATAGTGTTACTTTTTATATTATTTCCAGTCTTGACTTGGTCTCAATCTAATTTTGATGCAGCCGAGAAATTATTCAAAGAAGATAAATTTGAATTAGCTAGGCCTATTTTTGAAAGCATATTAAAAGAAACGCCATCAAATCTAAAAGCGATAGAATATTTAGGCGATATTGCAGGTCATGCAAAATCTTGGGATAAAGCAATTGCTTATTATAAAAAGCTCAAAGAATTAAAGCCTTCAGAAGCCAATTATTATTATAAATATGGAGGAGCTTTGGGGATGAAAGCTACTAAGGTTAATAAATTCAAGGCTTTAGGAATGATTGGAGAAGTGAGAAGTTCATTTGAAAAAGCAATTGTGCTTAATCCCAAACATATCGAAGCACGGTGGGCGTTGATTGAATTAAATTTGCAATTGCCAGGAATTGTTGGAGGAAGCCAGACTGAAGCAATTAAATATTCAGACCAATTATTAAAACTTTCCCCCATAGATGGTTATCTATCAAAAGGGCATATTAATGAATATTTTAAAAGATACTTGGATGCTGAGCAGCAATACAAAAAAGCAATTGCGCTAAGCGGTTCCAAAACTAGTTATTTAATGTTAGCTAATTTGTATAAAAACAAAATGAATGATCCTGAAAAAGCTAAATTAATTTTAGACGAATACCAGAAAAAAAGATAAAAATCAGAATAAATAAAGCAAAAAACGAATAAATTAATTTTAATGAAAACACATTTTATAGCAATTGGCGGTAGTGCGATGCATAATTTAGCTTTGGCATTACACAATAAAGGATACCAAGTTACAGGGAGCGATGATGCTATTTTTGAGCCTTCAAAATCTCGGTTGGATAAAAAAGGAATTTTGCCAGTAGCATTAGGTTGGTTTCCTGAAAAAATTACTTCCGATATTGAAGCTGTAATATTGGGAATGCATGCCAAAGCAGATAATCCAGAATTATTAAAAGCACAAGAATTAGGATTGAAAATATATTCATACCCAGAGTTTCTTTACGAACAGTCTAAAAATAAAACACGAGTAGTTATCGGTGGCTCTCACGGAAAAACAACAATTACCTCCATGATTCTTCATGTGATGCATTATCATAATATTGAGGTAGATTATATGGTTGGTGCACAATTGGAAGGTTTTGATACCATGGTGCATTTGACGGAAGAAAATGATTTCATGGTTCTTGAAGGGGATGAATATCTCTCTTCACCCATTGATAGAAGACCCAAATTTCATTTGTATCAACCTAATATTGCTTTGATTTCAGGAATTGCTTGGGATCATATTAATGTTTTTCCAACTTATGAAAATTATGTCGAGCAGTTTGAAATTTTTATTGATAAAATTACCAATGGTGGCATTTTAGTCTATAATGAAGATGATACTGAAGTAAAACGTGTGGCAGAAG
This sequence comes from Flavobacteriaceae bacterium, assembly GCA_947443815.1. Taxonomy (GTDB): domain Bacteria; phylum Bacteroidota; class Bacteroidia; order Flavobacteriales; family Flavobacteriaceae; genus Flavobacterium. The sequence goes on from CANEXR010000128.1 coordinate 3,132, forward strand.
CGGCTATAAATCCAATACGTAAATTATCGTATCATACACCAAAATATGCTGTAAACAATGGCATTACGCTTTTGGAAACACCCGAAGGAGCTATGCCAATAGAAGTTTTTGGAGCACATAACTTGAATAACTTAGCTGGTGCTAAATGGATTTGCCAAAATATGGGCGTCGATGAGGCAGATTTCTACGAAGCTATAGCTAGCTTTAAAGGTGCTTCCAAACGATTAGAAAAAATAGCTGAAAGCAAAACTAAAGTCGCTTACAAAGATTTTGCACATTCCCCTAGCAAAGTAGCCGCTACTACTAAAGCCGTAAAAGAACAATACCCAGACCGAACTTTGGTAGCTTGTCTAGAGCTTCATACCTATAGTAGTTTGAATGCCGAGTTCCTAAAGGAATATGAAGGTGCACTAGAATATGCGGATATTGCAGTCGTTTTTTATTCACCAGATGCCGTAAAAATAAAGCAACTTGAAGAAGTTACTTACGAGCAAATAGCAAAAGCATTTAACCGTGAGGATTTAATTATTTTTACAAATCCAAAAGATTTTAAAGACTATCTGTTTCATCTGAACTTTGAGAATACCGCATTGTTATTGATGAGTTCAGGAAACTACGGAGGATTGAATTTTGATGAAGTAAAGCAATTTATAGATTAATAATGAATATAAAAACTACAATTAAAGTTGTTAAAACGACGAGCGAAAATCCAGATTTTGTATCGCTTATAACTGCCTTAGATAAAAGTTTATGGGAACGTTATCCCGAATTAAAAACAAATTATTGGGGCAATAATGTCATCGAATTCAATGATAATGTGGTGGTTATCTATAAAGAAGATACACCGGTAGCTTGTGGATGTTTTAAAAAATACGATAAAAATACAATTGAAATAAAACGGATGTTCGTTTCTCCGGATGCCCGCGGTTTAGGATTAGCGCAACGCATACTTCAGGAGTTAGAACTTTTGGCCAAAGTACAAGAGTTTTCAATTTCGGTTTTAGAAACCTTATACAAACAAAAAGAAGCAATTAGTTTGTACCAAAAAGTAGGCTATTCCATTGTTGATAATTATGAACCTTATGTTGGGTTGCAAAATAGTATTTGTATGAGAAAACAAATTTAATAAAACTGGAATAACAACTGTTGATTATCAGAATCTGACCAAAGAACACGAAATATATGGAGCAAAATAATTTTCCAATAACCCATTGGTCTGAAGATGATAAGCCACGAGAAAAATTGATGCTAAAAGGCAAAAGTGCTTTGAGCGACGCTGAACTCATAGCCATTTTGATTGGGTCAGGTAGCAGAAATGAATCAGCTGTAGATTTGAGTAAACGAATATTAGCAAGTGTTGATAATAATTTGAATGCGTTGGGTAAATTATCCGTTTCCCAATTAATTCATTTTAAAGGAATAGGAGAGGCAAAAGCAATTTCAATTGTTTCAGCCATGGAATTAGGTAGAAGGAGGAGGGCCGAAGATGCCATTGTATTGACAAAAATAACATCAAGTAAAGTGATTTTCGAAATCATGCAACCCGTTATTGGAGAGTTGCCACACGAAGAATTTTGGGTTGTATATTTGAATAATTCCAATAAAGTAATTTTAAAATCACAATTGAGCAAAGGTGGTATTACTGGAACTTTGGTAGATGTTCGATTGGTTTTTAAAACAGCACTAGAGATTGGTGCAACAAGTCTTATTCTTTGCCACAATCATCCTTCAGGTACTTTAAAGCCTAGTGAAGCAGACAAACACATTACTGCCAAATTAAAACTGGCAGGTGATAGTTTAGAAATAAAAGTTTTGGATCATTTAATCATTACCGAGCATAATTATTTTAGTTTTGTAGATGAAGGAATTTTTTAAAAAATAAAATGAAAAATACAATTATAAAAGATGTCTTTTTTGACTTAGATCATACACTTTGGGATTTTGATAAAAATTCGGAGCTGACTTTTGAATCAATTTTAAATAAAAAACATCCGACTATTAAAATCAAAGCTTTTATTGAAAAATATGTTCCTATTAATCAAGCCTGTTGGAAATTATATCTTTATGATAAAATCACACACCAAGAATTGCGGTACAACAGATTGAAACATTCTTTTGATGCTTTGAATTACACTATTTCTGATGAAGAAATAGAAACTATTGCTCAGGAATATATATCTGATTTGCCAGAAAACAACCATCTTTTTGAAGGGACTTTCGAAATTTTGGATTATTTACATAAAGAATATAATTTGCACATTATAACTAATGGTTTTGCGGATGTTCAATTTAAAAAAATTAATAATGCTAAAATTAATGGCTATTTTAAAACCATCACTAATTCTGAAATGGCTGGGGTTAAAAAACCGAATAGTTTAATTTTTGAATATGCGTTAGATTTAGCCAAAGCCCAAAAAGAAACAAGTGTTATGATTGGTGATTGTCTGGAAGCAGATGTTCAAGGAGCTTTAAATGCAGGTTTGCAAGCTATTTATTTTAACCCAAATAATGAAGAAGCGCCAGAAAATATTGTGCAGGTTACACATTTATTACAATTAAAAAACTATTTGTAAGTTATTATATTCAAGAAATAAAAATGGGTTTTTTAAATTAACAATTACCCACTAAATCAATTAAATTAATGTATATGAAAACAAAATTTTTTGTGCTCTTTCTTTTTGTAGTGAGCTATTCTTTTGCACAATCAGTAAATGATTACAAAGGGGTAATTGTTCCTCTAAAATATGATTTTCTTAAAAATGATAATCAGTACCGTTTAAGTACCCTAACAAAATTTAATCTCAAAAAAGCAGGTTTCGAGGCTTTTTATGCTAATGAGTCGGTATCAAATGAATACAATGACAGATGTAACTTGCTATATATTGATGTTAAAAAAGAGAATGCATTTTTAATAACAAAACTTTTTATAACGCTAAAAGACTGTTATGGTAAAATAGTTTTTCAATCTGAAATGGGAAAAAGCAAAGAAAAAGACTATGAGTTAGCATATAGTGAAGCCCTGAATAACGCTTTTCAATCTGTTAATGCATTACAATATGCGTACAATGGTGGTGCTGAAACTAAAAAAGTAGCTGTTGCTCCAGTTTCTGTTCCCGCTATAGCTGTAGCAATACCAGTTGTAGCATCTCAGTCAAATGATATTGTAAGTAAGGACATTGTCGAAAATACAACTGCAAATACTGACTTATTATACGCGCAACCCACCGCTACTGGATTTCAATTAATTGATAGTGAGCCAAAAGTCGTGTATAAAATCCAAAAAACATCTGTAAAAGAGTATTACACAGCTTCCAAAGGAAATATACAAGGTGTTTTCATCGCTAAGGATAATCAATGGTATTTTGAATACTATCAAAATGACAAACTTGTTTCAGAAAAAGTAGCAGTCAAATTTTAGTTTTCAGATGTTTCAAAATTGATTTTAGATTCTACCAAAATTTTGAGTTTTTTAAAAAAAGTCTTGAGTAATCAAGATTTTTTTTATTTAGGTTAATAACCGTATTTATTTTTCCAACGATTTTTAAGAAACTCTCGGGTAGTATTTTCTCTTGAATTATTTCCCGGTACATATAAAGGTGTATTGCTAATGGCATCAGGTAAAAATTCCTGCTCCGCAAAATTGTTGCTGTAATCATGAGAATATTTGTATTCAGCACCATAACCCAACTCTTTCATTAATTGGGTAGGGGCGTTACGCAAATGAATCGGGACAGGTAAATCTCCCGTTTGCTTCACCAATTGTTGCGCAGTTCCAATGGCCAAATACGAAGCATTACTTTTGGGTGATGTAGCTAAATAAATAGCACATTGGCTCAATATAATTCTACTTTCTGGATACCCAATTGTCGCTACAGCCTGAAAGGTATTATTAGCCATTATAAAGGCGGTAGGATTAGCATTTCCAATGTCTTCACTAGAAAGAATCAACATTCTTCTAGCTATAAATTTCACATCTTCACCGCCTTCAATCATTCGGGCTAGCCAATATACCGCTCCGTTTGGATCACTCCCTCGAATAGATTTTATAAATGCCGAAACAATATCATAGTGCTGTTCTCCGCTTTTATCATACAAAACTGTATTTTGTTGCACTAATTCAAAAACACGATCATTAGTAATTCTAATTTCAGTCTCATTAGAAGCATTTACGACAAGTTCAAAAATATTTAATAGCTTACGTCCATCACCACCAGAAAGGCGCAATAAAGCCTCTGATTCCTCTAAAATTATTTTTTTTTCCTTCAAAACCACATCAACCTGCATGGCGCGATCCAATAAAGATTCCAAATCCTGTCTCGTAAAGGCATTCAAAACATAAACCTGACATCGAGATAATAAAGCAGGAATTACCTCAAAACTTGGATTCTCCGTAGTAGCACCAATTAGTGTAATCCAACCTTTCTCAACAGCTGCCAATAAAGAATCCTGTTGCGATTTACTAAACCTATGAATTTCATCAATAAATAAAATAGGGTTTTTTGCCGTAAAAAGCCCACCACTTTGTTTTGCCTTTTCTATTACATCACGAATATCCTTAACGCCAGAATTAATCGCACTCAATATATAAAAAGGCCGTTTCG
>CANEXR010000129.1 GCA_947443815.1 Flavobacteriaceae bacterium
GCTTTTCCATCATTAATTATCGTGGATAATTTGGCTATTGCTTCTCCGTGTTTGCCCTGTTTTGCTAAACTTGATGCTTGCTTACGTAAATCCGAATAAGTTGCGCTAGAAACGTTTGTTTCGCCAAAACAACTGTTTCCATAATCTTTAAAGGCTTTGGAACGCTCTACAACTAATAGTTTTTGAAATTCAGAATAGTTATAATTGGCTTGGATTTTATCTAAAATACACACGCAAAAATCATCTGAATTTGTCATTTTCTGAGCTAGATTTGAGGTTTTGCATTGGTCTATAATTGCTTTTCTGTTTTCGACTGTCCAACCTTTGCTAAGCTTATTATTTACCCATGGCACCACTTCTAAGACAATTTTTTGATTCATAATCCAATTTTTACTTTCAAATCCAAACCAAATTCCGTTAGCAGTTCCTTGCAAACAAGACGATTTATCTATTGAAAGTCTTTTAGCATCTTTACTGATTGGTGTATCTTGAACCAAACAAGCACCGTCTGTTTTTCCTGTTTTCTGATATTCTGAGGCTAATTCTGCTTTTGAAAAAACAGCATATTTGCATTTATCATCTCCCGATATTTTTGACAAAATAAAAACAGCTCCAGCGGAACCTTGGCTAATTCCTGTTGGGTCTGGAATGGCCTTTAATACTGAGACTAGGCTACCTGCCATTTGTTGGTTTTGGTCTAAAAGGGTAATTCTAAAAACCACTTCGGTAGTTCCTGTTGGCAAATCATCGGTTTTGACAAGGATTCGGTCACGAGCTGAAACAACAATTTCTTTGGTAGTAGCGCGTTCTTTGTCCCAATACCCCTCTTTTTGCGAGAAGCTAAGGTTGAAAAAAAACAGGGATGATAATAGAATTGCGAAATGTATTTTTGACATGATTGATTCGATTTTGAAAGCTAAAATAGGCGGTGTTAATTGATAAAGAGAGTTGTATTAAAAAGCCCTAGCCCTGATAGTAGCGGTATCCTTTATTGCCGGCGTTCGGCAATAAAGATTTAGCGAATAGCAGGAAATAGCTCCAAATTAAACTACAGATTGTTTCTTTATAATTCGATTGAATGACCAATTTCGAGTAGCATTAAATCTTTGCCTTTATTGAAAAATTGACGAATTGCGTCTTCATGATTGATTTTGATATACCCAAAAGTATCGTAATGAATTCCTAGAATTTTATCGCATTCTACAAAGTCTGAAGCGATAATTGCATCGGTCACATCCATCGTGAAATTATCCCCTATCGGAAAAATGGCTAGGTCTAATTTGGTCCGCATCGGAATGAGTTTCATGTCCATAGTAAGGGCTGTATCGCCAGCAATATAGATGTTTTTATGTTCTCCTTCGATGACAAAACCGCCAGGATTGCCGCCATTGCTCCCGTCTGGAAAAGAACTGGAATGAATGGCGCTAACATATTTTACTTTTCCAAAATCAAAATTCCAGCTTCCGCCATGGTTCATAGGATGTGATTGAAAGCCTTTATTGGCATAATAGCCCGCAATCTCCGCATTAGAAACAATAACAGCATTGGTGCGGGTGGCAATGGCCTCGACATCCAGAATATGATCGCCGTGCGCATGGGTGAGCAGAATAAAATCTGCCTTTAATTCTTGAATGTCAATATGAGCTGCTTGTGGGTTGGCCGATATATAAGGATCAACTAAAATATGTTTTCCACTCACTTCAATACCTAAAGAGGCGTGGCCATAAAATGTTATTTTCATTTTTTATATTTTTTAAAAGATTGAAAAAGAATGATGTAAAATCGCCTAAGAATTATTGACAATCAAATCCGAAAAAAAGAAAATCATGCACAGTGCTAAAAGGATAGAAAGGACAAAAGTACTTAATGCTACTTTTTTTAATTCAGGATCTAATTCCTTAGGGTTGTGATTTTTATAAACGGTAATTAAATGTTTAGTTAAAGGAATGTAGGCCAATAGAAACAAGTATTGGTCAAAGTGAAAATCGCTTAAAATAGCAAAAATCAATACCAAAACCATGGCACCGATGATTAAAAAATAATGGTATTTTTTGGCATTAGAAGCTCCGATTTTAACTACGATTGTGTTTTTTCCTGATTTTCTATCGGAAGCTTCGTCCCGCATATTGTTTAAATTCAAAACGGCCACGCTCAACAATCCGATTGCTGTTGCAGGCAAAATTAAAATCCAATCCAATTGTTTGGAATATAAAAAATTCACCCCAAGTGTACTGACTAAACCAAAAAAAACAAACACGAACAGGTCTCCAAAACCACGGTATCCATAAGCTGAATTACCAACAGTATAGCGTATTGCTGAGGCTATAGCTAAAATCCCTAAGACTAAATAAAACAAAGAATAACCTAAATTAGTGTCTCTAAAAGCCAAATAAATTAATAGTATTGCTGAAATCAAAGTGAGAATTGAAGTAATAACAATTGCTTTTTTCATGGCTTGCGGCGAAATTACACCGCTCTGAATAGCGCGTTTCGGCCCTACTCTATCCTCATTATCGGTGCCTTTTATACCATCGCCATAATCATTGGCAAAATTTGACAGGATTTGCAATCCCAAAGTGGTCAAAATAGCAAAAGCAAAAAGCCTCCAATTGAAAACTTCTGTCGGTGTAAGTACATCATCTGTAGGGTTTGCTAGAGCGTACATGCTTCCTACAATAATTCCTGATACTGATAATGGCAATGTTCGCAATCGTGCGGCTTCAATCCAATGTTTCATTTTTGTTGTTTAATTTGTTAAAAGGCTTTCGATTATTTAAATCGGCATTAGTGCTAACTTCTATTTTCTTTCCTCAACTTTTTTTTACTACATCCAATTGCTGTCCGAGGTTTCAATTTCGTACAACCATAGGTTTATATATTGTTTTATCTGTATAAAATTACCCAATTGAAAAGCAACATTCCCTCCTGCTGTATGCAAAACTACAGAGCCAATATTTGCGTTTTTATGCCAAAATAATTGCGAAGTGGTTATCGCTTGAATTTTACTTGGTTCAATGATTTCAGTACAAATATCCCAAGCACCACTTTGCTTAATTATAAAAGTATCGTTTATAAAAAGACGGTTATTTTTGAATTTAAAAAACTGAATTAACCCCACAAAACCCACATAAACAGGAACTAAATAATCGACAACAGCTGTTTGCTCCACAATGAAATCACGCAACAGGTAAAAGCCAAACAAAGGTAAGCCAATTGACAGGAAAATCGAGAAAATAAGTTTACGGAAATTAGGTTTTAAAACGGTGCCTTTTTCGGGGATTTTCTGAAACAATAATTTCAAGATAGCCTCTTTTTCCAATTGATTACAACCCGGAATTTCTATGGCTGATTTGTGTTCTTCCTTTTCTCCAGCAGTTGCTTGTTTTATTTTAAGATGCAAAACATTCATTTTCTTTTGAAAGAAATTCTGGGTAACACTAGTAACCTGAACCTTTTCGGGTTTTATAATCGTGCTTTTGGTATTTAGCAACCCATAAGAAAGAAGTAGCGACCCTTTTTGCCTCGAAATTTTATATCCGAAATAAGTAAAAATTGTTCTAACCAGATTAACACCAATGACCACCAAAAAGAAAATCACGAAAAGGATTAAAAACACCTTCATGAATTGGCTTTCATCCACATAATCTTCAATATTTTCATCGTGCAAAACATCTCTTCCCGTAATTTGTTTGATGTAATCGAAAAGTGTGAAGAAAAAAGCCAATAATAGAAAAAAGCTTTTCACATAATTCGATGTAATTCCAATTTTTAATAAACTTGAAAAGCTGATTTTTATAAATGGAGTTTCGGTATCAATCGCTTCTTCAATTGGGAGTTCCTCTGAACCACTACTTGCATCATCGCTATGTATTGCTTTTTTATTTTCATTTTTCAACAAATGGGCTTTTAGTTCTAAAGCCAATTCATGGGAAATGGCTTTAATAACACCTTCTTTTTTATTCGTTCCTGCGGTATCAACTGCTAGCTCAAAGACACCAATTATTTTTTGAATCAAAGATTGATTGATATTTACTTGTTGGATTTTAGAGAGCTGAATTGCGGTTTTGGTTTTATTAAAAATTCCTTCATTTATAATAAATTCTTCATTTTCAGCATCGATATAAAAAGTAAAATTCAAGTATTTCAAATAAGAAACAATTCCCATAATGATTAAAAAGGCCAAAAAAATCATTATTCCTATAGCTACATTGAATTTATCAAATTCATTGAATTTTAGGATAGAAATCACCAATAAAGGCCAGAATGCTTTGGCATATCCTTGGAGTGAATAGACAAACATTATAAAAATCCCCACAATAGATTGTCTTTGTGGTTGATTAAACTCGGCGCTCATTATAATTGTTTTTGAATTTTCCCCATCAATAATTGTTTGATATTCTCGGCTTGTTCTTTCTCAATTCCAGGAATTTCAATATCACTAGAACGCCCTCCAGCAGTAAAAATTTCAATTTTAGCCAAACCAAAAAATCTAGCAATCAATCCTTCATGTAAAGCCACGTGTTGCACTCTATTATAAGGAATTACTAATGTATTTGTAGCAATTATTCCGTGTCGAAACAATACATCATGATTTCGAAATGCAAATCCTTTTTTCTTGAAACTCATTCTTGAAAAGAAAAGTACAACAACTACTAAAAATACATAAGCAATGCAAAGTTCATACAGATAAGAAGAAAGTCCTTCCTTAAAATACAATAAAAATCCTGCGCCAATTCCAATTATAAAAAAAAACACAGCTAAACTTATTAAAGTTATCTTCCAATAATTAGGATGCAAAACAGAAAATTCCACATCCTCATATTTTGGAAGCTGTGTGGTGTCAATTGTTTCGTTTATGAAATTTTCCATTCTATTTTTTTTTACAGGCATAGGGCTACAAACTACACGCTTACCACCTTAAGCTTTTAAACTACTCTATTTTTAAATCCAATTTATGGCAACCATTTTTTTTCAAAATTGGGTTTTCGTTTTTCCAAAAAGGCATTTCTACCCTCTTTGGCTTCCTCGGTCATATAAGCCAAACGTGTTGCTTCGCCAGCAAAAACCTGTTGTCCCACCATTCCGTCATCTGTAAGATTCATGGCAAATTTCAACATTTTGATGGATGTTGGTGATTTTGCTAAAATTTCCTGTGCCCATTCATACGCGGTTGCTTCTAATTCGGCATGTGGAACTACGGCATTTACCATTCCCATATCCATTGCTTCTTGCGCTGAATAATTACGTCCTAAGAAGAAAATTTCACGGGCTTTTTTTTGCCCCACCATTTTGGCCAAATACGCCGAACCATATCCCCCATCAAAACTGGTTACATCGGCATCGGTTTGTTTAAAAATAGCATGTTCTTTGCTAGCCAAAGTCATATCACAAACCACATGCAAACTGTGTCCACCGCCTACTGCCCAACCCGGCACCACGGCAATGACCACTTTAGGCATGAATCGGATTAAGCGTTGTACTTCCAAAATATTCAAACGGTGTTGCCCATCTTCACCCACATAGCCTTGATGACCTCGGGCGTTTTGATCACCTCCACTACAAAAAGAATAAATTCCATCTTTGGATGAAGGTCCTTCGGCTGATAGCAAAACTACGCCTATCGATGTGTCTTCTTGTGCATCATAAAAAGCCTGGTACAATTCCGATGTGGTTTTAGGGCGAAAAGCATTGCGCACATCAGGTCTGTTGAATGCGATTCGGGCTACTCCATTGCATTTTTTATAGGTTATATCTTCAAATTCTCTGACGGTTATCCAATCCATTACAATCAATTTTAAATTATTTTAGCGTAAAAATAAATCATTTTCTCCATTTTCTACACTCTATTTTTAGCAACGCTAATGGAAATGCTTTTTGGGCTGTATCCAAAATTAGATTGTTGATAACTATTTTATGAAATTAACAGTTGCGCCTGAGAATATTTATTACATTTATCTAAATGATAATCAGCACACTGTGTCTGATTTCAATTGTACTTTTTCACTGATTTATTAACCTAAAAAATGAAAATTTTTGAGTAAAATTGAAAAATTTGTCGCTCCTTTTTTTGTGGTTTTAAATTACAATAGCAATTCAAAAACCCAAACTTCGAAGCAAATGGGTATCTCATTTGTTACAATACCAAAAAAGAAACAGTAGCCCCTACGGTTTAACCAAGAATCGAATTCTCCTTATTTATACCAACTTGCAGCAGCAAGCAACCGTATTTTAGGAATCATTCTTTAAACAGCACCAAAACCAAAGGCAATAATGCGAAAATTATTTTTTGACAAGAAGCAAACAAAACCATTTAAAGACAAACCATTTGAAAAGTAGTGCGCTAAAAACCATGCAATTAAAAAATCACCAAATGATTTTCGCCCTAAAAAGCAATTACAGATACTTTAACAAATGGACGTAAATTTACTTTATTGCTGCTCTGAATGTACCATTCAAAAACAGGAATAAGCAAGAAAGACTAACCGATACCGATTAGTCTTTCTTTTTTTATATCCAAAAAAGCTTAAAAAAATAAGCCGTTCCAAACAACAACAGCAAGCCTCTTATTCCTTTACCAAGTAAATTCCATCTTCTTTAATTTCAATTAATTGCTCTCGGTACAAAGCGCCAATCGCTTTCTTGAAAGTCTTTTTACTCATTTTCAAAACCGTTTTAATATCTTCTGGATGCGAATTATCCGTTAATCGAAGAAAACCGCGACTGGCTCTCAACTCCTCCATAATTTTCTCGGCATTAGGCTCAATACTTTGATAACCTTGCACTTGCAATGCAACATCAATTTTATTATCAGGGCGAATGGTTTTGATAAACCCGCGCATTCTATCCCCGGTACGAATGGCATCATCATACACTTCATCCTTGTACAACAAGCCTTTGTGTTGCTCATTGATAATCACATTAATCCCAATTTCGGTGATGTGCGAAACAATCAAATCTACCTCTTCCCCTTTTTCAACGGTAAGCGCATCATTGTTCAAAAACTGATTCGTTTTGCTCGAAGCCACCAAACGGTTTGTTTTTTCGTCCATATAAAGGTAAACCAAATAGCGTTTTCCTTTTTCCATCGGACGCGCTTGCTCCTTAAACGGCACCAAAATATCTTTTTCCATTCCCCAATCCATAAAAGCCCCAACTTGGTTGGTATAATTCACACGCAAAAGTGCAAATTCATTTAACAAAATATAAGGTTCTAAGGTAGTAGCAACAGGGCGTTCTTCGTGATCCAAATACACAAAAACGATAATTTCTTCTCCAATTTCAAACGCATTGGGTACATATTTATTGGGCAACAAAATATCGTGAATGCCCTCAGGATCTTTCTCGGGATTCCCCAAAAACAAACCCACTTTAGTATCTCGCAATATGGTAAGCGTATTGTATTTTCCTATTTCAATCATTTTCTCTTCATTTCTAAAGCGCAAAGGTACGAAGATAGAAAATAGTAAATTGCACAAACTACACACAAAAAACATCCGCTCAAAATACTGCTCTTTTTTAGTTTTAGGAGCAGGACGATTTATTATGGCATCACGAGTTGTCCTGCTGTACACTATATCTCTTGTGGCGAACCCCGCCACAAGAGGATGCCGTTTCCATCAGGGCTATTCCCCACTTTTATTGCTCCGAAACACTATCCTCGTTATTTGCAACAACTCAACTGCTTTTTTAATCTTCCAAAAAAGGCAAACATATAA
>CANEXR010000130.1 GCA_947443815.1 Flavobacteriaceae bacterium
GAACCATTAACTATATATTTACTACGGTTCCTATATTTTCGCCTTCACAGATTTTTAATAAATTGCCCACTTTATTCATGTCAAAAACAACAATTGGGAGTTTGTTTTCTTGACTCAAAGTAAATGCTGTGGTATCCATTACATTCAGTCCTTTTTTTAGTACATCTTCAAAAGAGATAAAGTCAAATTTTATTGCGGCAGCATTTTTCTCAGGATCACAATCATAAACTCCATCTACACGTGTTCCTTTTAGAATTACATCAGCATTAATTTCTACTCCACGTAAAACAGCAGCGGTATCAGTCGTAAAATAAGGATTTCCAGTACCCGCACCGAAAATTACAATTCTTCCTTTTTCGAGATGGCGATCGGCTCTTCTTTTAATGTAGGGTTCAGCGATAGATTCCATTTTTAAAGCTGTTTGCAAACGGGTTTTCATTCCGCGGTCTTCAAGAGCGCCTTGTAATGCCATTCCATTAATTACGGTGGCTAACATACCCATATAATCACCCTGAACGCGATCCATACCAGCACTTGCACCGGCAACTCCTCTAAAAATATTTCCACCGCCAATTACGATGGCTATTTCTACACCTTTTTCATGAATTTGCTTGATTTCGTCAGCATATTCAGCTAATCTTTTTGGGTCAATTCCATATTGTAAGTTGCCCATCAAAGCTTCGCCACTTAATTTTAGAAGAATTCTTTTGTATTTCATGTTTGTGTTGAGTTGTTTGGTGCAAATATAGGGATATTCTGTTTTTTTTGAAATAGTGTTTAAAAAAATAATTTAAGCTGTATTTCGAAATGCATTTTCAATTTAAAAATAAGCTGTTTATTCAATATTTTTTTTCATTAAGTAATAAATATCACTATTCCTCTTTTTTTTTAACTGTAATTTTGTGATGTTTTAAAAGCATAAATTATGAAAACTGCCATTGCCAAAGCCTTATTTAACAGTTATTCCTATGAAGAGTATAAAAAACTGATTTCAGATTTGTTACTCGAGGGAAAAGCAACGGGAAAAGTACAATCCGAAAACTTGACTCATTATAGTTTGTTGAATCAAACGCGAATGAATCGTTTGGATAAAACAATTAAAATTACGGAAGAAAACAAAGTGAAATTAAATACTTTGAAGCAAGAGTATATCTGGTTAGTAATCTCAGAAGGTTGGTGTGGTGATGCTGCACAACTGCTTCCTATATTTCATAAAATGGCATTAGAATCTAATAAGAAAATTGAAATGAAAATTATCTTGCGAGATGAAAATGAAGAAGTGATGCATTATTTTTTGACTAATGGTACAAGATCAATCCCTAAATTAATATTGATAGATAAACAAACAGGAAGTGTTTTAGGTGATTGGGGGCCAAGGCCAAAAGAAGCGATGGCATTAATAAAAAACTATAAAAAAGAACATGCTGTGATTGATGAAACGGCTAAAACAGCATTGCAAATATGGTATTTACATAACAAAGGGCTGAGTGCTCAAAATGAAATCATCGATTTAATGAAAAATCTGTAAGATAAAAAATACGTATTAAAAATAGTTTTTTAATAGCGGTTAATTATGTTTCTTTTTTTGTTTTTTATAACAAAAAATTCGTAAATTGGTGGCTGCCAACCAAGTCTATTATCTGATTTACTTTTTTTTATTGGTGTTTAATATTGTTTCACAATTTAAAAAAACATCGCTATGAAAAAGCTATTTGAAAAGGCTTATGATTATTTGTCATTTTTACTATTTGGTGGTAAAAATATAACTAATTATTAGTCAAGTAGACAAAAAGAGTATGGATTAACTTTGCTTTAATCTTTAGAAAAAGCACATCGCAAATGCAATCTTGTATTTGTCATGTGTTTTTGCTTTTTTACCTATATCAAAGCGTCAGACTTTCTTCAAATAAAGTCACATCCATTGCCTCTTTTACATGATAATCGCCAATTTTGGTTCGTCGTAAAACGGTTAAGTGTGAACCTGAATTCATGGCTTTTCCAAAATCAAAAGCTAAAGAGCGAATGTAGGTTCCTTTGCTGCAGACTACCCTAAAGTCAATTTCAGGAAGGGCAATACGAGTGATTTCAAATTCGTAAATTGTTGTTTTTCGGCTTGCAATTTCTATTGTTTCCCCAGCACGTGCATGTTCATATAAGCGAACTCCATCTTTTTTTATTGCCGAAAAAATAGGCGGCTTCTGATCGATTTCACCCAAAAACTGCTTTAGTGTTTCATGAATTAGTGTCTCGTTAATATGTGCTATTGGAAAAGTTTGGTCAACTTCGGTTTCTAAATCATACGAAGGCGTGGTGGCACCAATGTAGAAAGTTCCAGTATATTCTTTGGCTTGACCTTGTAGTTCAGTAATTCTTTTAGTGAATTTTCCAGTACAAACTAATAAAAGACCAGTTGCCAAAGGATCTAAAGTTCCTGCATGCCCAATTTTGATTTTTTTTAAATTCAGTTTGCTTTTTAGAGCCCATTTCATCTTATTGACCGCTTGAAAAGAAGTCCAATGCAAAGGTTTGTCAATCAAAAGAATTTGTCCGTTTTGGAACTCTTCAGCGGTTTTCAATAGAAATTATTTAAAGTATGAAAAGTAAATTACTAAAAAGATTCCAACGATAATGCGATACCAGCCCCAAGGTTTGAAACCATATTTTTTGATGATTTCTATGAAGAATTTAATTGCTAAAATGGCGACAACAAAAGCCACTACATTTCCGATAAGAAAAAACTTGATGTTTTCATCTGATTTTAAAATAAGTTGGTAGCCTTTCATTTGTGACGCTTCGTATGTTTTTAAAAATACAGAATAACAAGTTACCGCCATCATTGTTGGAACCGCTAAAAAGAAAGAGAATTCAGCGGCTACATGGCGCGTTAGTCCTTGTTGCATTCCTCCTATTATTGATGCTGCCGAACGGCTTGTACCTGGCATCATCGCTAAACATTGCCAAAAACCAATTGTTACGGCTTTTTTAATAGTGATGTCCTCTTCTTGAATGATGGTTGGACTCTGAAAACGACTGTCAATGAAAAGCAAAATAACACCACCTAGGATTAAAACAATTGCTATAGGAATTGGATTTCCTAAAACAGCTTCAATTTTGTCATCAAACAATTTACCTAAGATTAAAGCGGGAATCACAGCGCAAGCTAACTTTATATAAAAATTGAATTTTGAAAAGTCAAAAAATTTCTTCCAATACAAAGCAACAACCGCTAAAATAGCACCAAACTGAATGGAAACCTGAAAAAGTTTTACAAAATCATCCTCTTGAATTCCGAAATATGAACTCGCAAATACCATGTGGGCAGTCGAAGAAACGGGAAGAAATTCTGTTAGTCCTTCGATAATTGCAATTAAAAAAGCTTGTAAGGTATTCATTTACGATTTTTTTGGATTTTTAAAAATAGCATAAATCGTGACTCCAAATCCAATAAGGACGGTAGTTGGCGCTAAACGAATTCTTCTGAAATTAAAGATGTCTTCGTTAAATACATTTGGATCATCACTTCCGCCACCTGACATTAAAATGAAGCCTAAAATGATTACGCCAATTCCTATTAATAAAATAGTATAGTTTATTTTTCCAAAAAGGAATTCTTGTTTTTGCTCGTTGTCTTTCATATTGTCTCTGTGAAAATTTTTAAAATTCTCAATTATTTTAAATTAATATAAATCATCAGTTCTTAAATTCAAGAAACGTTGTGTGGCAAAATAAGTACTCAACCAAGTAATTAAGATTCCAATTCCAAAAACAGATAATAATACCAAACCTATTAAAAGCTTATCATTAAGAATACCAAGATTCGGAAAATTGCTGTCCAGATAAATTAACACAGCTAGCAAAGCAATGATTGCTAAACCAGAACCAATCATTCCTAATCGGATACTTCGCATTACAAATGGTTTTCGGATAAAAGCCTTAGTGGCACCTACCATTTGCATGGTTTTAATAATAAATCGGTTTGAATGTATGGATAAGCGTAGCGAACTGTTAATCAATAAAACAGCAATAACAGCTAGGAATCCGCTGATGATAAGAATCCACATACTCACTTTCTTAATGTTGTCATTTACTAAATTCACTAATTGTTTGTCATAAACAATATCCGAAATCATAGCATTTTTGCGTAAGCGACTTTCTATTTTTGAAATACTGTCTCTTTCTACATAATCAGCTTTTAAGTGAATATCGAAAGAATTTTGCAATGGATTTTCACCCAAAAAAGTAACGAAATCTTCTCCAATAATATCGGTATGTTGTTTAGCAGCTGATTCTTTGGTTACGTATACAAATGATTTTGCAAACTTTGCAGTCTTTAATTCTGTTCCAAAAGATTTCAAAATAGTGTCATTCGCCTCGTTTTTGAAAAATACGGTCATCGCGATATTTTCTTTGAAATCGTCAGCCAGTTTTTTTGAATTTATAATAAAAAGGCCTAACATCCCCAACAAGAATAACACCAAGAATACACTTAGTACTACCGAAAAATAAGAGGAAATTAATCTGCGTTTTTGAAATTTATCGTAGGAAGAACTCATAGTTTACTGAAATTATGGGGTAAAAATAATAAAGAATTTCTTTATTTAAAGTTAATAACGCCCAAAGTTTTAACTTTCGTACAATAAACGTAAATTTGCCACTCATTTTTGCAATCCATTAAGAGTTCAAAATACAGAATAAGCTAAATAAACTCAAAAACGACTTGAGTTTGCAGTAGCATATCGTTGAAAAAACAATAAAAAAGAGGAATGACTCGAGTGCGCGACAGCATGACTCCATTAAAATAAAAATAAAAAAAGGAATGAAATACAATCCGAACGAAATTGAAGCCAAATGGCAGAAATATTGGTTAGACAACGCAACGTTTAAAGCAGAAAATAATGCTACAAAACCAAAATATTATGTACTTGATATGTTTCCTTATCCATCAGGAGCAGGATTGCACGTAGGTCATCCACTGGGATACATCGCTTCTGATGTGTATTCCAGATATAAAAGACACAAAGGTTTTAATGTGTTGCATCCTATGGGTTATGACAGTTTTGGTTTGCCTGCGGAACAATATGCCATTCAAACAGGCCAGCGTCCGGAAGATACCACTTCGGTAAATATTGATGGAGGAACGGACAAAGAAGGGAATAAAATTGCAGGTTACAGAAAACAATTAGACAAAATTGGATTCTCCTTCGATTGGAGCAGAGAAGTGCGTACTTCAAACCCAGATTATTACAAACATACCCAATGGATTTTTATTCAATTATTCAATTCTTGGTACAATAAAAACAGTGATAAAGCCGAAGATATTGCGACTTTGGTTTCCGTTTTTTCAACAGAAGGAAATACCAATGTCAATGCCGTTTGCGATGAAAATATTGAAATTTTTTCTGCAAAGGAATGGAACGCTTTCGCAAAAGAACAACAGGAGCGAATTTTGCTGCAATACAGATTGACCTATTTAGCCGAGACTGAGGTAAACTGGTGTCCGGGATTGGGAACGGTTTTAGCCAATGACGAAATTGTAAATGGTGTTTCGGAACGAGGTGGTTTTACCGTAGTCCGCAAGAAAATGACGCAATGGAGCATGCGAATTTCAGCTTATGCAGAACGCTTGTTGCAAGGATTAAATACTATTGATTGGAGCGAGAGCATCAAAGAAAGCCAAAGGAACTGGATTGGAAAATCAGTAGGAGCAATGGTTTCATTTAAAGTCGAAAGTCAAAAGTCGGAAGTCGAAAGCGGGCAACACTATATTGATGTGTTTACTACAAGACCCGACACCATTTTTGGAGTAACCTTTATGACCCTAGCACCAGAGCACGAATTGGTGTCGCAAATCACAACTCCCGAGCAAAAAGTAGCAGTAGAAGCTTATATAGAAAAAACAGCCAAACGTTCTGAAAGAGAGCGTATGGCGGATGTAAAAACCATTTCAGGGGTCTTTACAGGTGCTTATGTAGAACATCCATTTACGCAAGAACCTATTCCGGTTTGGATTGGAGATTATGTTTTGGCAGGTTACGGAACAGGTGCAGTTATGGCGGTTCCTTGTGGAGACGAAAGGGATTATGCTTTTGCAAATTTCTTCAAAGGTCAAAATGGAATGCCCGAAATCAAGAATATTTTTGCCAATGTGGATATATCCGAAGTGGCCTACGGTTCTAAAGACAATGTAATTATTGCCAATTCTGATTTTTTAAACGGATTGAATTACAAAGAAGCTACCAAAAAAGTCATCGATGAACTCGAAAAAATAAACCAAGGAAAAGGGAAAATCAATTACCGTTTGCGTGATGCGGTTTTTTCTCGTCAGCGCTATTGGGGAGAACCATTTCCAGTATATTATGTAAATGGCTTGCCGCAAATGATTGATGCGCAACATTTGCCAATCATATTACCCGAAGTAGAAAAGTATTTGCCAACTGAGGATGGGCAACCTCCTTTAGGGAACGCTTTGGTTTGGGCTTGGGATAGTAAAAAGTTGACAGTTGTTGGTTCTGAGTTGATAGATAATGTCACCATATTTCCATTGGAATTAAACACGATGCCAGGTTGGGCGGGAAGTTCATGGTATTGGATGCGTTATATGGATGCGCATAATGAGAATGAATTTGCCAGCAAAGAAGCTTTGGCTTATTGGGAAAGCGTCGATTTATACATTGGCGGAAGCGAACACGCAACCGGTCACTTGTTGTATTCTCGTTTTTGGAACAAATTCCTGAAAGACAAAGGTTTTGCACCAACCGAAGAACCATTCAAGAAATTGATTAATCAAGGGATGATTTTAGGGATGAGTGCGTTTGTTTATAGGGTTCAGGATTATTCTTGGAAATCAATTATAGACGAATCTGAAGGAAGATTAAATCTTTTTAATAAATTATCTGTTATATCAAGTTCTATTTTAAAAGATCAAGAAAAACTTAAAGAAGTCTTTATTTTGCAAGCCAATAAAGTTGATTTAAGTGATGGTGTTAAAAAAGTCATTTCTAACATTAAAGATTATGAAATAAGGATAAATACAATGCCTATACATATTGATTTAAAGGTAATTAATGATACAACAAACGAGTTAAATATTGAAGACTTCATAAGTCATCCTATGTATTCAGAATATATTGATGCAGAGTTTATAAGAGACAACGGAAAATACATCGTCGGCCGCGAAATCGAAAAAATGTCAAAATCCAAATACAATGTGGTAACGCCAGATGATATTTGTAACGAATATGGTGCTGACACCTTGCGTTTGTATGAAATGTTCTTAGGGCCATTAGAACAAGCAAAACCTTGGAACACAGCAGGAATTTCGGGAGTTTTTGGTTTCCTTAAAAAACTGTGTCGTTTGTATTTTGATGATAATGGATTGATTGTTACCAATGATGCACCAACCAAAGACAACCTAAAATCATTGCACAAAACGATTAAGAAAGTTGCGGAAGATATTGAGAGTTTCTCTTTCAATACTTCGGTTTCGCAGTTTATGATTTGTGTGAATGAATTGTCAACACAAAACTGTCATTCTCGTGCAATTTTGGAACCATTGGCCATTGTAATTTCGCCTTATGCACCTCATATTACAGAGGAATTATGGTCGTTATTGGGGAATACAGGTTCAATTGCAAAAGTTGCTTTTCCAACTTTAGAAGAAAAACATTTGGTAGAAAGTGATAAAGAATATCCCGTTTCTTTCAA
>CANEXR010000131.1 GCA_947443815.1 Flavobacteriaceae bacterium
AATAGTAAGCACTTTCAAAAACCACAAAGCAGTATTGGCTTGGGATATAAAAAACGAACCTAATTTAGACTTTGAAAACCGTGACAAAGGCAATGTTCTTTCATGGCTGGACCACATGATAACCGTTATCAAAGAAAATGACCCCAATCATTTGGTTACCATTGGATGGTCAAATTCAACCGAAGCAACAAATTTGAGTAACAAAGTCGATATTGTATCCTATCATTTTTATAATGCCCTTTCGGATTTTGAAAAAGAAAATGGTACGCTCGAAAAAGCAACTCCAAAACCAGTTGTCATTCAAGAGTTTGGTGTTCCATCCTATAGAGGTTTGTGGAATTGGTTTGGTGAAAACGAAGAAGGCCAAGCACAATATCATAAAAAAATACAAGCTTTATTCAAAAAGAACAAGCTTGCATTTGTATCATGGACGCTATATGATTTTCCTCATGTACCAGATCAAGTTGCTGGAAAATGGCCTTGGCAAAAAAACAGACAACGAAAATTTGGTTTTATAGGAATTGACGGAAAGAAAAAACCTGCTTTTTCATATATAACGTATTAACTTGATTAAGACATACACTAATTCAGCTAATTAATTTTTTCAAAATAATCCATATACATTCCTGTGATTTTCTCCATCGATAATTCGCAAGCGGCCTTATAATTTGTTTCTGCTAATTGACGTCTGTAGCCATCGTTATTTAAAATATTTTCGATGGCTTTTGCCAAAGAAGCAGCACTTTCTGGATTGAAAAATTCGCCTGCATATCCTTCTTCTTTGACCAAAATACTTAAATCACCCAAATCAGGCATTACAACTGCTTTACCATAACTTCCAGCTTGATGCAAAACTCCAGAACTTCCCGTTGTTGAAGTGTAGGGAAAGACAACTACCGTGCTTTCGTTAAAAATAGTTTCAACCTGATTTTCTTCAACATAACCTGTAAAAATAATACCTGGAACATGAGCATATTTTTCTTTCACAGCTTGTAAATAGCCGGGTGTATTAGGGCTGTCTGTACCAGCAATAACCACTTCTAAAGGTTCTTTATTATTTTCTCTGATTAATTGTAAGGCTTCAATTAAGATTTCGACTTTTTTATAAGTCCCAAATTTTCCAAAAGCCATTAATTTTTTGGGCCCTGCTGGCAAGTCAAAATTAGGGGAATGTGGCGTTTCAAATGAGCCATGTGGTATTAAAACAACATTTTTAGCTTTGTATTTTGATTGAAGAATGGTCACGTATTTACTTATTGTAACTGCTACAATATCGGCTCTCAAAATGCACCTTGTTAAATTTGTTCCAATCAAATTATACACTTTTTGTGCCAATTTACTTTTGGTAAATCCAGCACTTTCAAGATCAACTTGTTCCAAAATATTGTGCAAAAGGACAACCGTTTTACAACCAAAAAGACGTAATGTCATTGGTATTAAAAGCCCCAATGCAGCGGGTATTTTTTTATCGCCAAACTTAACAAACTGCAAATTAAACAATACTGCGTCTGGTTTTTCATTTAGAATGACTTTACAAACCGAGTAAATATTTGAATAATTATTAAACGCCCAACATTCCCGGACTGCAATTTTTTCTTTGTTTGGGAAATCCAATTGCTTGGAACCATCCGTTTTATCTGTAATTAGAATCAGTTTAGAAACATCCTCTTTGAGAACAAAATTCTTTACCAAATGATAACCATATTCATTTAAAGTAACTTTACTCGGTGGAAATGAGGTAACAACAGCTATTTTCATTTTTCTTGCTTTAGGTTAGTAGTAAATTATTTGGGGTAAACTCTTTAAGATTATATCAATAATTATGCTTTATAATAAAGTGAAAATTCAAAAAAATATTTCTAATTTAGAATAAAAATCTTCTGATTTGTTTCTTTTTTTAATTTATAAAACAACACTATTTTGAGGTTCTTTTATTAAAATAAAAAAAGTAACACAACTGAAAAAACAACAAAACAACCATAGTATAAATTTGCATTTCTACCACCTGCTCCAAAGTGGAATGGAAAAATGCAATTAAAGCAATCTGAGTTAATCCCAAAACTGCAGAAACGACAACGGGCATATATTGATTTATAGACAAAAAATAATAGGCGAAAATATTAGCTACTGCAAAAACAGCTGTTGCTAAAGCGTATTTCCACAATAAAAACGCAATAGGGAGATAGGCTTTTCCGAACATAATACTGACAACAAAATCGGGAAATAAAAAGGTGAAACCAACTATTCCAACAGATAAAATAATTATATACCCTACATAAGTCATTAAGATTGGAAGCGTATCTTTTCCTTCTTTTTTTAACTGGATTACTTTAGGCAAAAGCAACATTACAAACATCCAGGCCACAAAATAAACAACCCTCCCTATAAGTGCTAAAGAGGCGTATAATCCTGCTTGATGATCCTCAAAATAATGTTTTACTAAAATAATATCGCTATTATTGATTATGATTTGCGTCAGTTCATAGAAGGCAGTTAGAGCAAAAAATACCAAAATCTCTTTTCTTTCAAGAATTTCAGAAGGGCTTACTAATACTTTTTTCAGCATTGCTTTTTGAAAGGGAAAAAGGCCAAAAACAAATGACAATGTTATCCCGGCGGCAACTACTATTGAACTTTGAAAACTGGGAATAAAAAACACTACTAGTAAAGTGATTATTAATCTACTGGCCATTTCTGTTTGATAAGTAATCGCCATTTTTTTTAAATTATCGGAACCTTGATACAAACCTCTGTTAACACTCATCAAAAAATAAAGGGGAATTCCAAATGCAAAAACCACAAACATAGTTGCCGTTTTGGTATGAAATAATTCTTGAAGTTCTTTATTAAAAATCAATATCGTCAAACCAAAAACAAGACCAATGAGCAATGCATATTTAGTGATATTTTTTATAAAAAGGGCAAGCTTTTGATTCTCTAATAAAACAGCATATTTAGCAGTTCCCACTTGAAAAGTCATTCCTATAAAAGACAAAACTAACAAAAATGTTATCAGAATAGCAGCATCCGAAAAAGCAGCCGGACCTAGCATTCTTCCCAACAACAAATTATACAAATAATTCCCTGCATTTACCCCCAACATAGTCAGCATAAAAACATGGTCAGCACTTAGCTGTTTAGGAATTGAAAATATTTGGCGTGATGTTTTTTCCATAATGTAATTCCAAAAATACAAAAAAATTAACATAATTTTATATTTTTATACCAGTATTTACATTCAAAAAATGATTTTTTATTATCTTTATTATAAAAAAAACATTTTTTTATATAATCCGCATTTTTAAGTGATTAGCCACATTTTTTTTGTAAATTAGTTTCTTATAAATATTAATTTCATGTTGTTTATTTTGATTTTAACAACTGCTTTTCAAAATACAAATCAATATTAATTATTTTAAGCTTATCTAAACACTATGTATTTGTAATGAATGCCAAAAGTCCCCTTTTGATCTTTAAAAAACCTAATAAATTCAATTATGAATTGTACCCAAAAAATTACTTTCTTATGTTTAATTGCTTTTAATTTTATTGCCAAAGCCCAAGATATGAATCAGGGTTTTGGAAATCTTGAAAAAGGGGAGTTTGATAAAGCTGAACTTTTTTTTGACACTATTTTAAAAGAATACCCTCAAAACAAAACGGCAAGATTGTGCTATGCTAGAGCGGTAGGATTAAATAAAAATCCCGAAAAAGCATTGGCCATTTTCACCAACCTAAGAACAGAATATCCAGATGATTTAGAAATTAAACTAAATTATGCGGAATCATTATTATGGAACAAAAATTTTACCGATGCAAAAGTGTTTTATACAAAACTTGTAGCGGACTATCCTACTAATTTTGTAGCTCATTTAGGATATGCAAATACATTATCCAATCTAAAAGAATTCAAAGACGCTCTTTTTTATGTAAATAGAGCCTTAGAAATAGACCCTGGAAATGGCGGTGCTCTTGTGTCTAGAAAATATATCAAATTAGGTTATGCCAACCAAAAAGTAAGTGAAAAATCATATCCAGAAGCCGAAAATTTCTACAACGAAATTTTAGTGGATTTTCCAGACGATAAAGAAACACTACTCAATAAAGCCAATTTATATCTGATGACAAAAAGCATTGTTAAGGGTAAAGCGGTTTATGCTATTCTGAGTAAAACCGATCCAATTCTTGCTTTAAATGGCTTATCATTAATTGAGCACATCGATGGGAAAGATAAAAAAGCACTAAGTCTTTCAGAAGAAGCCATGCAAAAAATAGCTGGCAACAAAGATGAAAATCTAATCAAACAAACACAAGAACGCTATGTTCAAGCATTGATTTGGAATAAAAAATTCAAAGAAGCTGAATTAAAAATCACCGAATTAAATACAAAATACGCGAACGAAAACTGGCTCCTTTCGTTATCTGCAACATTAGCAATTTATAGAAGTGATTTTAAAGAAAGTGTTGCTTATTATCAAACTATACTAGCCAACGATTCCAAATCTTTTGATGGAAATTTAGGTATTGCAAATGCACATTATGCCTCTGGAGAAATTGACGCTGCATTTGATGCCGTTAAAACAACACTAACAGTTTTCGAAAAACAAAAAGATGCTACTAACTTTCTAAAAAAATTAAATGAAGAACACACTCCCGTTTTAGAAGAAAAATTAAGTTATTCGTTTGATAACGGAAACAATACTGCTATGTTTTCAAGAACTTTAATTACGTTTCCATTATCCACAAAATGGGCGGCTAATATGACGTATCAATTCCGAAAAACAGGAAATTCAGTTACTAATATCAAAGCCGACTCTAATGATTTTTTATTAGGTGTGGGATACAAATTTCATCCTAAAATTAGTTTTAATTTGGAAGCAGGGATAACCTCAGCAAATTCTACCGAAAGTAATTATACACAAGCCTTAATTAATGCTTTCTTTAAAATAAAACCTTTGAAATTACAAGATTTAGAAATTGGATACAAACGCGAAGTACAAAATTTTAATACCGATTTGATTGATAAGGAAATTGCAACTCACAATTATTATTTAAATTATAACTTGGGAACCAATTTTAATTTAGGATGGTTTACCCAATATTTTTTCACTACCCAAACCGATAATAACACCCGAAATTTACTATTTACCTCTTTTTATTATAATTTCATGTCACAACCTGTTTTAAAAGGTGGTTTAAATTATCAATTTATAAGTTTTAAAGATCAAGTTCCCACGATTTATTTCAGTCCGAAAAAATTTAATGCTGTAGAAATTTTTATTGATTTCTTAAAAGATGAAAAAATTACCGAAAACAAAAGTTGGTTCTATAATGTTAATGCAGCTTTAGGTTATCAATTCATCGAAAATAATGAAAAACAATTAACTTATAGAATTCAAGCCCGACTAGGCTATAAATTTTCTGACCGATTATTAGCTAATTTATATGGTGGTAAAAGTAATATTGCGTCCGTTTCGGTAGCTGGATTTACTTATACTGAAATGGGATTACGTTTAAGATGGGTGCTATTGAAAAAGCCTGTTTTTCATATAAAGGCAAATGACTAAATTGCTTTTAGAATTAGTTATACATCAAATCAAGTAACAAAAGAAGGTTTGTTTAGATTAAAATTGCTAACTATTTACACTAAATTACAATAAAAAAGAGGTTGTCTCAATCAAGACAACCTCTTTTCTAACTAACTAAACAAAATATTATTCTACAATAAACTTGGAGTAAAATTTACTGTTCTCTTTGGTTGTTACCATAAACATATAAACTCCTTTATTGCATCCATTCAAAGAAATTGTAATTTCATTGTTTGAAGCAATGTTTTTATATTCTTGTTTCGAAACAACTCTACCCGTAATGTCAATTATTTTAACTACAGCACTTTCGGTTTTAATTGGAAGCACTAAAGTTGTGGTTAACCTAGCAGGATTTGGATAACTGTAAATCCCTTTTGCAAACTTGCCATCAACATTAGAAAGCCCTAACGTTTTATTGTTTAAGAGAAGTTTAGAAACATTTACTGAAAAAGGTTGAAAACTGGTATTATCTCCTTTTACAGAAAAAACAATTCCTTTTAATTTTTCGTTATTATACTTTTGGGCCAATGGGTTCGTAAATTTATCAAAAGCAATATTGATTGTTTCTGGCGAAGCATTTGCCGGAATATCAAATCGCAATCTGTTTTCCCAAACTATACCTTCAGTGACCAAAACTACTTCAATAGGCAAGTTATTTTGAATGGTAAAATCCATAGAAGAATAACCAGTAGCATCAAATACTAAATCTCCAGGAAGTAAATTTCGAAACAAATTAACAATTCCTCTTACATCTCCACTTGCTGATGAGTTTCGTTCAATTTCATATTGATCATTGGTAACATTAGTATTAGCAGTATTATCAATAACAAGTGATGCATTGTTAACTTCATTAGCATCATAGTCCAGTCCCCATGGTCCATCGGCCATATACAAGGCATCATTAAGCATTGACTTATCTCCTGTAACAGAGAATCCAACATCAAAAATATTTCCTAAATCAACAACTAAATCTTGCTCATAAGCTGTTGTTATATCTAGATTTTCTAAAACATTGGTTGTTGATGCAAATTCATTTGCTTTTTTATTTCCATCAAATAAAACGGTTGTAGATTTTGATTTGTTGATAATTGTCAAGTACAATTTTCCGTTTTTAT
The DNA here is from genome assembly GCA_947443815.1 of Flavobacteriaceae bacterium. Taxonomy (GTDB): domain Bacteria; phylum Bacteroidota; class Bacteroidia; order Flavobacteriales; family Flavobacteriaceae; genus Flavobacterium. Next base: position 6,704 of record CANEXR010000131.1, read on the forward strand.
ACCTTCCTTTTTTCACGAATACATTCGGTACTCGATTTGGAACTACTTCTGTTATTATAGGCCCTTGTTCTTCGAATTTCCCTAAAATAATATTAGCTAAATTATTTACTTGTCCCATAGAAGAACCCCAAATTTGAAAATTTACATAATCTCCAATAGGATACTGACCTATATTCCAATAACTTTTTAATTTATTTTGAGTTCCATCTTTTAGAATCGAAAAATTTAAAGCATACTCTACTAATCCTGTTTCTCTTCTGAGTTTTACCATTATTACTTCATACCCTAAAATTTCAATAGTTCGCACATCTTCTAGGGAAGAGCTGTTCAAACGATCACAAATTGCTTTGGAATGATCGTAAATTCCATTTGTCGATTCCGTTGCAAAAACTGCCGCAACCCTTTTTGTGTCTTCATAATAATCTACTGAATATACTTGGGTAGCATTTGTAATTCCGATAAGATCCGTTGGAGAAGATATAAATGCAGTTTCTGTCCCATACATTCCTGTATTAGGTATAATTGTACTAAAATCAATCCCTGAATTTGTTTTATTAAATTTTGAACTTGATTTTTCAAACTTGGATTGTTTAGATTTTATATCCTTAATGCTATTGGCTTTTATTCTTTTAAAATTTCTTTTAGCAATTAAACTGGCTAAGTCACCATTACTCTCTAGACCACCATTATTTCCTGAAGAAACATCTGTCGCTATACTCACATCAGCTATATTCTCTGTTCTTATGGCATCATAAGGACTTGCTGTTACATAAAAAATAGCATCATTAAAATCTTGATCGCAAGAGGTATAATCTCTCCTAATATCTTCAAATCCTAATATGACTAATTGATTTACGGGGTCTTTCAGTAGCACATTATGTTGTCGATCTGAAGCTTTGGCCTCTGGATTAAAATTAGGATTCGAAAACAATTGCCATAGGCCCGAAGTTACTTTTGTA
>CANEXR010000132.1 GCA_947443815.1 Flavobacteriaceae bacterium
CTAATTTTATGCTTTTATTTAACACTAAAAAATTATTTAATTTGTTCACTTGTTTTTCCAAATCTACGTTCTCTTTTTTGATAACTAATGATAGCCTCATATAAATCTTCTTCTTTAAAGTCTGGCCATAAGATATCGGTAAAATATAATTCTGCATAGGCTATTTGCCAAAGCAGGAAATTACTTATTCTATGTTCTCCACTGGTTCGTATTAATAAATCTACATCCGGTAAATTTTGCGTGTAAAGATGCTCATTTATAATTGAATCGTCAATAGAGTCTATTGAAATTATATTATTTTTAACTTTATTACTGATGTTTTTTACGGCATTTACGATTTCTTCCCTTGAGCCATAACTTAAAGCTAGGGTTAAGGTTAATCGGGTATTGTTTTTGGTTTTATGGATAACATCCTGTAATTCTTTTTGAGCTGATTGTGGTAGTTGCTCTAAATTACCAATAGCATTGAGTTTGATATTATTGTCTTGTAAGGTTGTCACTTCTTTCTTTAAAGAATTTATAAGAACCCTCATCAAAGTGTCAACTTCGAGTTTTGGTCTGTTCCAATTTTCGGTTGAAAAAGCATATAATGTTAAGAATTCTATTCCCAGTTTAGCACTAGCTTCGATAATTCTTTTCACTGATTTAGTACCGCTTTCATGTCCAAAAGCTCTTAAAAGGCCTTGTTTTTTTGCCCAACGCCCATTGCCATCCATGATTATGGCTAAATGTTTGGGTAAATTAGTTGTATTTATTGTTTGTAGTAAATCCATTTTTTTATTCTGCACAATAACAAGGTTTGTTGCCAAAGGTATAGGTTAAGGTAAGCCCCGAAAAAACATACCAGTCATTATTATTTAAGTTTCCAAATCGTAAGTTTTGCAAATTTTTATTTGTTGGATTGCTGCCATCTATATCATCTGCAAAAGTGTTTCTAGCCCCAACTTCTAAACCCAGCACAAAATTAGGGGTAATATTTGATTTTACACCTAAAATTATTGGTATTGCCAAAGTTCCATGTTTTGAATCTGATTTTTGTTGACCACCACTAAAAAACAATCGGTCATATTGAACATAACTCAAGCCTGAATACACATAAGGAGTTACTTTAGTTTTTAAGTTATGAAGGTTAAAATCAAAAAAATTAAATTCTAGTCCAGCTGAAAATTCTTTAATATTATTTTCAAATTGAAAGCCTCTCAAATACCTTCCTGCCTCTTTAGAATCTAAATCGTTTGACCTAATTTTGGATTGCATGTAGGAAAAACGATAAGCATGTCTAGGACTTTTATTCCATTTGTAAAGAATCCCAATTGCAGGTTCATTAGGCGCAATATATGTTGTTGCTCCTACATCCCCAATAAAATTACTTCCACCAACAAAAACACCAATCTCATGAATTTGAGCATGGAGCAGCATCATAGGAAAAAGAACTAACAATAAATTAAAAATTTTATTCATTTAATTAAAAATTGCGTGCAAATATAATAATTATCAATGCGAATCAACATCTATTACGTTAAATGTGCGCTTTTTTGAACAATTGAATCTATATAATTGAGAATCTACACCGTATGTATAGGCTAACAACGAGGAAAAGAGCAGAAATAGTATAGTCTAAATAGAAATAAATAACTAGTTGCGTCGGTCTTCTCCCCAAAGTAATTTAGTACGAAGTGTTTTCAAAAAGGTTTCCTCGGGGATTTCGACCATATTAATCTGAAAAGGGGTTTTTGTAATGGTCAAAATAGATTCGTTTTTTACAGCAGCAATTCTAGAATCTAATGAAACTAAATATTGTTCTTCTCTTCCTGTAACTCTTAATCTAATTTTTGTATCATCTGAAATGACTAACGGTCTCGCATTAAGATTATGTGGAGCAATTGGTGTAATAACTAAACTTTTTACATCTGGAGTAAGTATTGGTCCACCACAACTTAAAGAATAACCCGTTGTTCCGGTTGGTGTTGCAATAATCAAACCGTCAGCCCAATAGGAATTTAAAAACTCATCATTCAAATACGTCTCAATGGTTATCATGGAAGTTGAATCTTTGCGGCTCACCGATATTTCATTCAATGCAAAATTAAGGTCTTGAATTGCCTCATTCTCTGGAGTGCAAGAAAGACTTAACAACGTTCTTTTGGAAAGCGTGTATTTTTTATCAATTACAAATTGCATGAACTCCGCAATATTTTCTTTTTGAACCGTAGCCAAAAATCCAAGTCGCCCCGCATTAATACCCAAAATAGGAACCCCAGAATTACCCACTAATGTAACTGCTCGGAGCATTGTTCCATCACCACCAATACTGATGAGCATCTCAAAACTATCGTCTAATTCCGAGTGAGACGAAAACGTTTTGTACTCTTTTTGAACAATTTTCTTTTCATAAAGCATGTTTAAAAAATTAGATTCAATGACCATTTCGACATTGTTTCTATTAAAAAAAACAAAAATATCTTTGATGATTGGCTCTGTGCTTACCAGATAATACTGTCCGTATATCGCTACTTTCATTCGTGGTTTAATCGTTAATTTATAAATGTACCAACAGCTCAATTTGTCATCTGCAAAACAGACAAACCATATTCTGCTATATATTAAGGTATTTATCCAAATAATCGGAACGCTCTTTCAAATTGTTGATATAATTATCCTCCTGATGTTCGGATACAATTTCATAATTATACCTTCTGAAAGTCTGAATGATTTCATTCATAGCTCCCAAACTTATTTTTATTGTAATTTCAATACTTTCAATATCAGAATCAGACACAAAAAGCCCCAAAAGCTTCCCGTTGTTGCTTTCTACAATCTGAGTAATCTGACTCATGGAATAATCCAAAATGCCTTTTTTAACAATAATAATTCCACCTGCTTCTTTCAGAAAAGGAGTTTCATGAAAGAATTTCATAATATCCCCAATCTCATAATAACCCACATAATTATTCATTTCATCCAAAACAGGAACAATATTGGTTTGATTGTTAGCAAAAACCTCCAAAACATCCAACCAAATCATATTCGTTCGCGCAAAAAAATGTTCCAATGTGTATTTATAATCACCAACCTTTTTATCCGCATCAAAAGTTTCTAAATCATCCGCAGCAATACTTCCAATATAAACTCCCTCCTCAACAATTGGAAAATGCGAAAAGCTCAAATCAATCAAAAAATCCTGAGCAGCCACAATAGTTTCCTGGCTATCAATAGCTTTAAAATCATTGGTAATATAGTTCGTAATCTCTGTCATAAAGCAATCCTCGATATTTCATGCAAAATAATCAAAAAAAGGCAAAAACTCCTAAGTTTTACTTTGTATTTTTGTCCCCATAAATAAGTATTATCACAATCAAATAGTGTTCCAATGACAAAGTTAAGTGTAAACATCAATAAAATAGCTACTTTACGAAACGCAAGAGGTGGAAATGTTCCTGATTTATTAAAAGTAGCAACAGACATCCAAAAATTTGGCGGACAAGGCATCACCATTCACCCACGTCCCGATGAGCGCCATATTCGCTATCAAGATGCCCGTGATCTAAAAAAAATAGTTTACACCGAATACAATATCGAAGGAAATCCCGAAAAAAGTTTTATCGATTTAGTACTCCAAATCAAACCCGAACAAGTAACCCTTGTGCCAGATACAGTCGATGCCATTACCTCAAATGCAGGTTGGAACACCATCAAAAACGCCGCATTTCTAACCGAAATCACTCAAGAATTCCAACGCAACGGAATCAGAACCTCCATCTTCGTTGACCCCGTTCTCGAAATGATAGAAGGCGCCAAAAAAATTGGAACCGACAGAATTGAACTTTACACCGAGTCCTTTGCCCATCAATACAGTTTAGGCAACCAAAAAGGAATTGAGCCCTACGTAACCTCCGCCGTTTATGCCAACGAATTGCAGTTAGGAATCAATGCTGGACACGATTTAAGCCTAGACAACATCCAGTTTTTTAAACAAAATATCCCCGGATTACTCGAAGTTTCCATAGGACATGCCCTCATTTCCGAAGCCTTATACCTAGGACTCGACAATGTAATCAACATGTATTTGCAAAAATTAAAATAAAATAATTAGGGCGTGACCACAAGGGTCGGGCTATCCGTTGCAAGTCCTCACAAAACGCCATTGCATTCCGTTTTGTTCCGGGCTTTCCACTGCTATCCCTCACGCGCTCCCCATACCACCTCAACATGCTCTACTCAAAAATAGAAGGCTCAGGCCAACCCCTTTTAATCATTCATGGATTTCTAGGCATGTCCGACAATTGGAAAACACTAGGCGCCCAATTCGCTTCCGAAGGATTTCAAGTCCATCTCCTAGACCTCCGCAACCACGGACGAAGCTTCCATTCCAACGAATTCAGCTACCAAGCCCTAGCACAAGATGTATTCGAATATTGCCAAGCCCATAATCTAGAAAAAATAAACATCATCGGACATTCCATGGGCGGAAAAACAGCCATGCTTTTGGCAGCAACACATCCCGAATTAGTAAATAAATTAATTGTCGCAGACATTGGACCCAAATTCTATCCACAACACCATCAAGACCTATTTGCAGGATTAAATGCCGTAGATTTTTCTAAAAAACCTAGCCGAAACGAAGTCGAAACAATCCTGTCCACATTCATTCCTGATTTTGGAACCCGACAATTCCTACTCAAAAGTTTGTATTGGCAAGAACCTGGACAACTAGCCTTCCGCTTTAATCTAGCCGTTTTCAACCAGAAAATGGACGAAATTGGCGTGCCATTACCCGAAAATTTAATTTTTGAAAAACCAACTATGTTCCTCCGAGGTGGAAATTCGAATTATATCCTAGACAGCGATTTCGAAAACATCCAAAATCATTTTCCAAACGCAAGCTTAGAAACCATTCCAAACGCAGGACATTGGCTTCATGCCGAAAATCCTCAATTATTTTATGACCTAAGCAGCACTTTTTTGAAAGCAAACTAAAAATTTATTACATTTTTTATTACATTTAATAAATTTTAAAAATCAGAAAATCATGAAATTAATCATCAGAATTCTTGTCACCGCAGTTCTAGTTTTGTTAATCGCAAACTTTATGCCGGGTGTTTATGTAGCAGGATTTACAACTTCAATCATTGTAGCCTTAGTGTTAGGATTATTGAATATATTCATAAAGCCAATAATGGTGCTCCTTACTTTACCCTTTACCATAATCACTTTTGGATTATTCCTCTTAGTTATTAATGCACTTATAATCATGTTATGTACTGAAATTGTTGGTGGATTTAGCGTAGCTTCTTTTTGGACTGCTCTATTATTCAGTGTGATATTATCTATATCTCAGTCTATTATGAGTGGAATATTGGGCGAAAAATAAATAAAAAACTATTTTTTAACACCTATTTATGAACAAAAGAATTATCTAATATTCATTTATTCAATACCTTTGTTATTCATTCTAAAGGGGTAATGTTAAGACAAAAATACATACTACTATTGACGATGTTTGGTTTCTTTATGATATCAAACATCGCTTTTGCTTGTCATTCAGAACCCCGAAAAGAATCTTGTCAAAAAGAACTTTCAACTGCATACCAAAAAACGGCTTGCTGTGAAAAAGACAAAAATACAAAAGACAAAAAGCATCAAGGATGTACCGGAGCTTGCAAAACCATTTTATGCAATCATTCCTATTCTAGTATTGGTTTTCCTGTAGTTCCATACATGGGATTAAATCAAAATACACGAATCGTTTCTTTCCAAAAACAAAATTATTATTACTCTGCCATCTTCATTTCTTCTGATTGTCGTTCCATTTGGCTTCCCCCCAAAATAAGCTAAATTCCGCACCTATAAAAAATCATTTCAAAAAGATTTAAAACATAGCGACCAATAAATAAAACTAAAATATACAGCCAGAATGTGATTTAAAAATGGGTAAAATCCGCCATAATTTTAAAAAATAAAGACGGTCTGTTTATAAATTATTCTCATAATACTGCAACAATTTAAAACGCTTTATTAAGTATTTTAAACTGTTGAATCCTAATTTTTTTTAAAAAACAAACATGAAAAAGATAATCATCGTACTAAGCGTATTCTTAGCCGTAATCTCAACACTAGCAGCTCAAGAGGCTCCAAAAACTTCTCAAAATGAAGTTCAAAAAACAATGTATAACTGTCCAATGCATCCCAAAGAAATGAGTGACAAGGCAGGAAAATGCAGCGAATGCGGAATGACAATGGTAAAAGTCTCCGAAACAAAGTACAATCATGCCGCAAAAGGGAGCCAAGCAAGCAAAAAAGTTGTAACAAAATACGTTTGTAAAATGGACGGTTCCATTTCTGATAAAGCTGAAAAATGCCCTAAATGCGGTATGGCAATGACTAAAAATGAGACTCAAAAAATGATGTATTCATGTCCAATGCATCCCAAAGAAATGAGTGATAAAGCCGGTAAATGTCCTAAATGCGGCATGGCAATGAAACCCAATGAAAGTAATGAAAAAAGGGTAAGTCCAAAAAAATAATTTTGTCAAACAGCCTTGTATTTTATAAGGCTGTTTTTTTTTTAAATTGTGGAATAATCAACATCCTAACTAATTTATTTTGAAAAATTAAGAACGTTGGTTTTCCTATTCCAATACATTCAAATTTTTACTGCAATATATTGCTTCTCTAAATCAATAAAGCGAACATCCTTTGGCGCAAGCCGATATAGGTATTGCCATGGGAACAGGAACTGATGTTGCTATCGAAAGCGCTACGATTACCTTAGTGAAAGGCGATCTGCAAGGTATTGTTAAAGCCAAAGAATTAGGACATTCGGTAATGCAGAACATCAAGCAGAATTGGTTTCTTTTCAGCATTTTGACAATCGATTATTTTGATTAATTTTGATGCAAATAATACGATTATGCTGCAACTTTCAGAAATTTGGATTTATCCTGTAAAATCATTTGGTGGAATTAGTCTCACGCAAGCTCAAGTAACAGATAGAGGTTTGGAACACGACCGCCGTTGGTTGTTAGTTGATGCAAACGGACTGTTTGTTTCGCAACGAGAAAACCCGGAATTGGCCCTTTTTCAAACAGAAATTGCAATGGGTTTTTTGAGTATTACACACCGAGAAAAATTAGAAACCATTCGAGTCCCATTGTATCAAACTTTTTCGGAAACCCAAGAAAAAATATCAGTGACCGTTTGGGAAGATACTATAGAGGCGTATGAAGTGAATCAAGCTACTACGGATTGGTTTACCAAAATACTTGGTTTTGCAGCTCGTTTGGTCTATATGCCAGAGGAAAGTCATCGAAAAGTAGAAGCTGAATATGCAGTTACTAAGACGGATATTATTTCCTTTTCAGATGGATATCCTTTTTTGATTATTGGTCAATCGTCATTGGATGATTTGAATTCCCGATTGAAAAAATCACTGCCGATGAATCGGTTTCGTCCTAATTTTGTTTTTTCAGGAGGATTGCCTTATGAAGAAGAGTCTTGGAGAGAATTCGCAATTGGAGATTTGTCTTTTTTTGGGGTAAAACCTTGCGCAAGATGTATAATGACTACAGTAGATCAAGAAAAAGGTGTGCCATCAGGAAAAGACCCTTTGC
>CANEXR010000133.1 GCA_947443815.1 Flavobacteriaceae bacterium
ACGGTTTATTACCAAAACGATTTTCTAAAGTGCATCCTAAATACAAAACACCTTCTTACGCAACAATAGTTACTGGTTTTGTGGTAGCTGTGCCAGCTTTGTTTTTGAATTTAACGATGGTTACGGATTTATGCAGTATTGGAACTTTGTTTGCTTTTGTGCTTGTTTGTGCGGGTGTTTTAGCTTTGCAAAACAGAACCGATATTCCTCGTGGAAAATTTAAAACACCTTATGTGAATTCAAAGTTTATCATGCCTATATTACTTATGATTGGATTGGTATTTGCTTTTACATATAATAAAAAGGCAACAATGGCTTTTATCACCAATGAAACCCAAATTAATAATTCGGCTACAATTATAACCTCTTTAAATAAAGAAGAAACCCAAAAAGTATATGATTATTTGGTAACTGTTGATGCTAAAAACAGTACAACTGGTACTCCGGATTTAGAACATTTATTGAGTAAATACCAAGAAGATGATCTTAAATATGCTACAGTAGTTTCGGAATTGCCTATTTCAGATTCTATAAAATATGAGAGTGGTTTTGATTTATTTAAACATAAAATTCCAATGTGGATTTTTCTAATTGTTTTGGTTGGCTTGATGGTTTGGTCTTACAAAGAAAACTTATCGTTAATTCCATTATTAGGTTTAATTTGTTGTTTGTATATGATGGCAGAATTGAGCGTTTGGAACTGGATTTATTTTGCAATTTGGCTTATGATTGGACTGGTTATTTATTTTAGTTTTAGCCATAAAAACAGTAAATTGAATTTGAAAGCAGCTTAATTTTATTTGTATAAAAATGCCCTAAAATAAAAAATTTTAGGGCATTTTCATTTCGATACATCCCAAGTTTAAATTCTTGTAAAAAAGCAACTCCACTAATTTAGTCTTTACTATTTCAATTTTTGTTGTTTCATGGTGTTTAGCAAATAAATTTGCTTTTAAATTCATCAAAAAAAGGACTACTAATTTATTGTTTTGTTACTTATTTAATTGATAAAGGTTTTCTAAAAATTGTATTATCTCATTTTCACTCCAAATAGTTGTATAAACAAGAAAATTTAAGAAATTATCTTTTGATGAACCAAATAGAAATATATTATCTTGTTTAGCATCATTATATTTCCAAATGATATATTCCAATTCAGAATTCTCTTTTATTTTTGCCACTTTATAGTGATTTTCTTTTCGGTAATCAGAATCCCATTTATAAAATTCTTTAACGTTTTCAAAATCTGATTGGTTACTTTTAAAAAACGGATATGCTTTCTTAGGATTTTGAGCAATTGCGATTATTACCCCATCCTTATTTTTCAAATATGTTTGACCTGAGTCATCAATTGAATTCAATTGGTCCCAATTTCCTGGAATCTTTACTTCTCCTGAATTTGTTTTTAATTGTGAATATTCCTTCACCTCTTGGCTAAAGATAAAATTGGGCAAGAGAAAAAGAATTACGAACATTACTTTTAGTTTGATCATGTTTTTTTTTAAATTTAGATTGCTGTTTTTTTTGTTTTTAAAGCATTAGTTTTTGCTGATTTTATTGCATAACAATATAGCATTCAAATTGGTCTTGTAAGAGAATAATGTTAATAGGTTAAAAATAAATATTTCGTAGATTAAATATCCTTGATTATTTTGGCAGGAATGCCTGCTACAACAGTATTGTTTGGAACATCTTTAGTGACAACTGCTCCTGCAGCAACTACCGAATTTTCGCCAATTGTTACACCGGGTAGTATTGTGGCATTTGCACCAATCCAAACATTACGTTTGATAATTACCGATTTAAGGTCAAGCATTTTACGCTCGTTAGGATTTACGGGGTGATTTTCCGTAATGATGCTTACTTTGGGTCCAATGAGTACATCGTCCTCTATAACAATTCCACCAAGGTCTAAAAACGTACAGGCATGATTAATAAATACATTTTTACCAATCTGAATATGCCTTCCGAAATTGGTATAAAATGGTGTGAAAACCGTAGTGCTTTCATCAATTTCTTGTTTAATAATTTCACTTAATCGCTCTCTAATTTGGTCAACACTTGTAGAAGTGTTCAGTGAAACGGATAAATTAATTGTCTGTGAAACTGCTTCAAATATTTTTGGATATTCAGGGTCTGAAAATGGAATTAGTCCTCCTGCAAGCATTCTCTCAAATATTTCAATCTTGTTTTGATTCATATTATTTTTCATTTTCAAACGCTTCTTTTGCTATCATTATAGCTGTCATGGCTTTTGGCCAACCGGTATAAAAAGCTAAATGAGTTATAACTTCTTTAAGTTCCTCTTCTGTCAATCCGTGTTCTTTTGCAAAATTTAAATGAAATTTAAGTTGTCCAGAATGTTCGCCAGCAATCAGAGCTGCAACAGTGATTAAGCTTCTTTCTCGACGTGAAAGCTCTTTTCCTTCCCATAAGTCACCAAAAAGTACATTGTCAGTATAACCCAAAAGCTTTGGTGCAAAGTCACCTAACATTTTTTGTGCAGCTGATATTTTTTCTTCCTTGTCCATTAAATTTAAGTTTTTAATTGTTAATCAAAATATTGTTCGTTTTTGTTGTGGTGTTTCATACTATTAACACCAACCTCAGTCTGTGATAAAACTAAAATCTATCGCTTTAGCATCTAATATTTGCTATTTTTCTTTGATAGCGCTGTGAATGCTTTCAAAAATTAAAATAGTCTTTTCCAGCCTGACTTATCTGCTAAATTAAGCCAATTATTTGGATTTGGTACCGAGCAATAGCTAATAAACGAGGTAAATCATCCCAAATATAAAACCAATTGCCCATTAATCCAATTTCCTAAACTATCAATCCTTAAACCGACATTTTTATCGAATTGAATCATCTCTTTACGAACCGCTGCAGAGGTGACTATTCGTTCGATGGTATACTTCGGTGTATATTTTTAATTAGTTGTCGTGAATATAAATATTGAGAGGTACTGTTTTTTCCGTTAATGTGGAACTGTTTATTTGATTATGGAGGTTTTATAATACTTTACACTTTTTCCTTCTACTTTTCCTAAATAATTTTGAATGTAGCAAATTGTTTTTGGAAATCATCAAGCCTAAATTATTGTCCATCGAATATCCATAATTATTATTAAAAGGCATTTTCAGAATTACTCTATTATCTTACAATCGTTGGTTTGAAGTGCTTTTAATGGAATTTGCTAGTGTTTCTAGTAGTTCTAGGGCAGATTCTTTAACCATTTATTAGCAATTTTGGGACATCAGAGCTTTTTATAATCGGGAATAGCTCCACTCCGTTCAGTTTGCATCCTCGTATGTTGCTAATCGCAAGATTCGTAATCCTTAGCAGCGATTATTTTTGCTAAAGTCACGTTTAAAAAGGATCTTATTATTGCGCGCAATATAGTCGCTCGATATAATCAAATAGGGATGATTTGGCGAATATCCTGCGCTGTGACTTCTTACTATTATTTTGTCGTTAACTTTCAGGCTCTTTAACAGCTGGAAATCCTTAGGAATAAATTGCATCATGTATTTTTCGCCATTAATGCTGACTATAAGCCATTTTGGTCCTGATGATTTTTTGTTTGCCCGCTGAAAAGTAAGGGAAGTTACTATTGCCTCCATATTAGCGAAAGCCTTTATGTCTTTCTTTATTTTATCATAACTAGCGTGTACTTTTTGGCCTTCAGGAGAAACTTCCCATTCTTTGTACTTTATACCATCAGGAGAAGCTTCCCATTTTTTCCTAGCATTCAGATCCAATTTATTGTTAGCAACCGATAATGGTTTTTGGGATGGCTTAGTTTCATTTTTCATTTCACAATTAGTAAATACTAGTCCGCTTAGTACAGCTAAGGGTAAGATTAGCAAATAGATGGTCTTTTTCATGTGTTTAATATTTTTTCAAATTGTTTCAGCGAATTTACATTGCTATTTTTCAGTTTGAGAGATTGGGATTGTAAATAAAAATGTAAACTTTGTAAATAAAAAATTGACACTATGCCTATTAGTCGAAATCTCCTCTCTGGAAAACGCAACTATCTACTTGCATTGATACTACTCTCGTTTATCGCTGTAATTTGCGTAGCTTTCAGTAGGACTGATAGCGAGGATTATGATATTGCCAGAAGAGAAGTTTTACTCCGCAGGATTGGACATGAAATACTCTTACAGTCAGGCGACAGTACTACAAGAGTTCTTCCCGTAAAAAAGATAGCTGAAAATGAATATCAAATCAGGTTTGAGAATGAGTTTACTTTTCAAACGGATTCTCTAGTGAATACTACTCAGCGTTTATTAGCCAAAGACCCAATTGCAAGTGATTATGTTGTTAACGTGCTTAACTGTAGTAACTCTAGTGTAGTCTATGGATTCGCTGTATCCAAAAATAAAAAAGAGGATATAATAGCGTGTATAGGAAGAAAGCAGCCCGTCTCCTGTTATAGGATTACCATTAAATTTAAACCCGATGGTATAACTTTAGCAAGGAATAAATATTTTTTGGGAGGCCTGTCATTTTTAGCATTTGTTAGCTTTATTTTTTTGAGATCGATTAAGCCGCGGAAAGCATTATCTATAGATGAGAATAACAAGATATTCACTTTTGGTTCGGTTTTATTTGATGCACAGCAACGGCAACTGCTAATAAATAAAATAAGCATAGATCTTACAGGAACTGAAACGCGGCTACTACTTATTTTTGCATTATCTCCTAATGAGACTATTGAGAGAAGTCGGCTACAGAAAGAGATATGGGAAGATGAAGGTGTTATTGTGGGGCGTAGTTTGGATATGTTCATATCTAAACTTAGAAAAAAACTAGAGCTTGATCCGAATAGTAATATTGTTGTCATACGAAGCAAGGGATATAAGCTTGAAGTTAACACTTAAGAAATCTTCGCTCTCCGAATTGAAGTTAATCGCATTCAATTTGGTATTTGTAAAACTCAATAGTGGGCTATTACATAGTATATTGTTAAAAGAATTACCCTTCATTTCTGGCAAAGTGTACTTTATTTTAAAGGAGCTTCTCAGCAAAGTCGCTTGAAAATGAAGATAATTTTAATTTCTGACACCAAATATGTATTTTGTGTTTGGAAGATGCTATATTCCAGATAATCAGGTTTTAATAATGCTTGGACTTGTGGTACTCAAAAGTGAAGGAAAACACGAGAAAACCAGCTTGAAATTACTCCAAAAAAGAGGAGTAAAAATCCTCTTACTATTCTCTCTGAAATTTTTACGATAAGTGCATAGTGTTTACGGCAGGTGCTTTGTTTCCGTTCAACAGGAGTTTTATTGTGTGCTGCGCAGGCAATAAAAAATCTAACTGTTAGCGGTAGTCTTTATTTTTCAGTACCATTTCTGCACAAAATTCGGGTGCTTCCAATGGAATTAAATGTCCAAAATTATCATTCATAATAAATTGCTCTTCGTTGAGAATTTTTTTCCAGTTTTTTCTAACCTTTTGATTAAAAAAAACAGATGGTTTTCCTGCAATTATTTTTATTGGCATTTTCAAATTAGTAATGACTTTGTCAAGACTAATTGGTAAAGCAAAATTCGCAGCTTCCCAGTCCACAGGAAACATCAATTGAAGTTTTCCATTTTTATTTTCCAAACAATTTTTAGCAAAAATTTTTAAATTTTCATCTTTAATTCTTTTATAAGCTGGTAATTTTCTTAAAAAATCAAATAATTCAGTTTCAGTCTTCCAAGTTGTTTGCTTTTTAAGTGTACTTTTAAATGGTTCTAAATGTTTTTTAATAAAATAGGGAATTAGTTTTATTCTTATTTCTTGGGATTTGGTTACAGAAACAGGGTCAATAATAATTAATTCCTTAAATAAATCGGGTCGTTTACATGCAGCAACTATTGTAGCATTTCCTCCTTGTGAATGACCCAAACCAACAATTGGTTTATTATAGTTTTTTTCAATAAATTCTATTAAATCGTTAGCATAAGTTTCCCATTTTATTTGTTTTTTAGCATTATGCATTTTATTCCAGGATGCTCTGAAACTTAAATTAGTGATTTTGTATTTTGAAGAAATTAACTCTAAAAAAGGATGGTAAACTCCAATTGGAAGTCCATTTCCTGAATAAAAATGGGCATCCTCTCCATCATTATTAAGTTTGTAAAAAGTTGCTTGGTTACCATTTATTGTTATTTCTGATTTTTTGTAGTTCATAGTTTTTTGTAGGCTTTTATGTTTCTACTTTTTGAAATCCTTAAACTATAGCATTTTGGATATTAATTCTTTCAATATTTTGTAGCCAACCATTGCAGTCATATTATTAATATCTCTAATAGGATTGTATTCTACAATATCAGCACCAATAATATTTGCTTCAATTTTTTGAATTATATTTATAAGTTCTCTAGTAGTCATTCCTCCGGGTTCGTGATGAGATATTCCTGGGGCAAATGCAGGGTCTAGAACATCTAAATCTATTGAAATATAAAGCGGTGATTTTAGTTTACGGATAAAATCGGTATTAAAATCTTTCATTTCAATAATTTCAACATTAAATTTTTTTGCTTGTTCTCTTTGATGTTTATTTAAAGTTCTAATCCCAACTTGAGTCAAGGAATTAATTTTTCCGCTTTCCAATATTCTTGCAAATGGAGAAGCGTGAGAATATTTATTGTTATCAAAGTTGTCATACAAATCTGAATGAGCATCTAAATGTAAAATATTTATTTTTTCAATTTTTTCAGAAAATGCACTAATTATAGGAAAAGTTACAGAATGGTCGCCACCTATAGAAATTACCTTTTCGTTATCAGAAAGTAATTCAGAAATTTTATTTTGTATTTTGTTATATGCTATTTCAGGATTTGTTTCTTCAAAAACAATATCTCCTAAATCCACAAAATTTTCATCTTTCTTGATTTCAGTCCCGTTTTCGGAATATGAATTTGCTGACCCTTCTTTTTCCATCAATCTAATTCTTTCTGGAGCAAAAGATGGTCCTTTTAAAAAAGAAGAATTTGAATCGTATGGAATTCCAATTACTTTTATCATTATGTAATGTTTTTATATTTGGTTTATTTTTCCGTTGTTTTTCAATAAAATTAATAGCTAATATTAACCTGCGAAATTTACCATCAAATATAACAAAATACTGTTATGAAAACAGGATTTTTCGTATTTCAAGGATGCAACATATCACAGGTATTTCCCGTCACCAAATACGTTTTTCGTGTTTGGAAGATGTTATACTCCATATAATCAGGTTTTAATAATGCCCGGATTAGCGCTGCTGGAGGACAAGAAATCAACGAACACATCTTCGGTACTATCAAACGGCAATGGGGCTACAATTATACCAATTTAACGGGATTGGAAAAAGTAAATGGGGAACATAGTTTGATTATGCTGGTCTATAACATCAAACGCAGTATCAAGATACTCGGCGTTCCCGAACTGATTGCCAAACTCCAAAAATGGAACTCACCCTACAAGGCAAAAGTCTTGTTTTTGCTAAAAACGATGTATTTAAAGCTAAATACAGCAATCAATTTTTATCCAAT
>CANEXR010000134.1 GCA_947443815.1 Flavobacteriaceae bacterium
ATGACTAATGGAAGTCATGGTGGTCAATTTTCAATAGAAAAACAACTTTTTCCATTAGAGCAAAAAATCCCGCTTCCAATTGTGGGGTCTTTCATTAATTTACTCAGAAAAACATCTGGAGTCAGTCCTCAAGACATTCAAAATAAACAGTATACCCTTTTTGCAAAACGGATAAAGACCTTGCTTCAAAGTCAAAACAATGTAATTGTGGTTTCAGGTCATGATCATAATTTACAATATATTGAAAAAGACAATATAAAACAAATTATTAGCGGTGCTGGATCAAAATCAGAGGCGGCAAAGGCTGTTTTTTCCAATGATTTCTCCTATGGAAAAAATGGGTATGCAGCAATTTCAATTTATGAAAATGGTGGTGCAAAAGTGTCTTTTTATGGCAATGAAAAAAATACTGAAAAATTACTTTTTGAACATACTATATTCCAAGCAAAAGATAACTTTGATACAAAAAAATATTCAGAAACATTTTCGAAAACTACAAAAACTGCCATTTACTCAAAAAAGCAAACCCATAAAAACGAGTTTTATAAATTTCTTTTTGGACAACATTACAGAATGTATTACAGCATTCCCATTGAAGTACAAAACACTACAATTGATACCCTTTTTGGAGGATTAAATCCAAAACGCGCAGGAGGAGGTCACCAATCCCGATCCTTGCAACTTGTGGATAAAGACGGAAAAGAATATGTAATGCGCGCCATGGAAAAAAGTGCCTCTCGGTTTTTGCAATCCGTAGCATTCAAAGATCAATATATAGAAAATGATTTTGAAAATACGTATGCTGAAGATTTTCTATATGATTTCTATACAACTTCACATCCTTATACGCCCTTTGCAGTGGGTAATTTGGCTGCTAAAATTGGTGTAGCACATACGAATCCAATTTTGTATTATATTCCTAAACATAAAGCTTTGGGAAAATTCAATGAACAATTTGGAGATGAATTATATATGGTCGAAGAGCGGCCAACTGACAGTCAAATAAGTGTTGAAAGTTTTGGAAAACCAACAGCAATTATTGGAACTGATGATTTATTAAAAAACCTTCATAAAGAGGAAAAATATACTGTTGACGAAAAAGCATACATAAAGGCACGTTTGTTTGATATGCTCATTGGGGATTGGGACAGACACGAAGACCAATGGCGTTGGGGAGAATATACAATCGATTCTAAAATAGTTTATAAACCGATTCCTCGGGATAGAGATCAGGCTTTTACAAAATATGATGGCGCGCTGCTTTCGCTTTTGATGAATATGCCTGCATTGCGCCATATGCAAACGTTCAAAGAGCATATTAAAAATGTGAAATGGCTCAATCGAGAACCTTATCCTTTAGACCTAGCTTTTCTAAAAACAGCAACCGAAGACGAATGGATCAATCAAGCCAAATACATTCAGGAAAATCTTTCGGATGCAGACATTGATGCCGCTTTTTCAAATTTACCAAAAGAAGTTCAAGATGAAACTATCGAACGTATCAAATACAAATTGAAAATAAGAAAAGAGCAACTACAACATTATGCTTCATTATATTATAAAGTATTACAAAAAACAGTTTTGATTGTTGGAACTGATAAAAAAGACAAATTTGTATTGACGCATAAAGCAAAAAACGAACTCGAAATTGCTGTTTATCGTTTGAAAAAAGAATCGGATGAATTGTTATATACCAAAAAAATTACTGCTACTGACACCCGAAATATTTGGATTTACGGCTTGGATGATGACGATGTTTTTGAGGTGAAAGGCGACTCGAAATCAGTAATAAACATTCGATTAATTGGCGGGCAAGACAATGATTCTTACCGTATAGAAAATGGGGATAAAATTAAAATTTATGATTTCAAGTCTAAAAAAAATACCTTTTTAGTAGATAACAAAACCAAAATAGTTTTGACTGATGAATACGAAACTAACTTTTACGACTATAAAAAACCAAAATACAATTCTTTTTCAGGACTACCGTTTGGTGGATATAATCCTGATGATGGAGTAAAAATTGGTTTTATTACAACCTATATTGTTAATAAATTCAATCAAAATCCATATACTCAAAAACATACTCTAAAAGCTAATTACTTTTTTGCCACAAATGGATATGAATTAATCTATGATGCCCATTTTCCAAAAACAATAGGCAAATGGGATGTGGATTGGGGAACAAGATTTACAAGCCCCAATTTTACCATTAATTATTTTGGTTCTGGCAATGAAACAGTTAATAACGACGAAACGTATGGGATGGACTATAATCGGGTGCGAATCCGAATGCTCGAAGTTACACCTTCAATCAAAAAAGTGGGGTTGCATGGCAGTACTCTTTTTTTACAATCAACCTTCGAAAAAATAAGAGTTGAAGATACCGATAATCGGTTTATAAATAGTCCCGGTATAGTAAATTCGACAGTTTTTGAAAGCCAACAATTTGCTGGTGCAGCCATTAAATATAATTTTGAAAATTATGACACCCCATCTTTTCCAACTATGGGAATGGGATTTTCATTAGCAGGGAGTTGGAAAATGAATTTGAATGATTCCAGACGAAATTTTCCAGCACTAGAAAGCAAACTCAATTTTAATCATAAACTAGATGCAAATGGTAAAATAGTCATAGCAACAATTATTAAGGCCAAACTACTTTTGAATAACAATTTCGAATTTTATCAAGGAGCAACTTTAGGAGGCGATTATGATTTAAGAGGATTTCGCGGGGAACGCTTTTTGGGAAAAGAATCTTTTTATCAAAGTAGTGATATTCGATGGAATTTAGGAAAAATAAAAAGAAGCATTTTGCCTATGTCTTATGGAATTTTGGGTGGTTTTGACTACGGAAGAGTTTGGGCTACAGGAGAAAAATCAGAAAAATGGCACCAATCATTTGGTGGTGGATTATGGCTAAACGGCTTGAATGTAATTACTGCAAGAATAACTTGGTTCAAAAGTTTAGAAGAGGAAGAAGCGCGAATTGCTTTTGGATTAGGATTTGGATTTTAGTTTTTTGAAACTGGTTTTGTAAACCATCCCTCCTATTTTTTTAGTTTTTTCATCAGCAATAATCAAAAGGTCATTATCAATAAAACATACTGCTTCTTTTTGTGAAAAATGATTTAATTTGAGATTTGTCCTTTTCCCTTTTAGAAAAAAATCTTCTTTGAAATTCTCAAAAGCTATGATTTTATCATGACAAAGAATAATGACTTTGGAAGCATCCGGACTTATCGCAGCGCTTGTTATTGCACAATGGTTGTAGTTATCGCAGGTTTTAAAAGTACCTATCCGTTGGGCATTATGAAATCCTGGGGTATTGGGAATTTTATATACAAAGGCAGTTCCATCAAATCCTTTGCTTCTGTTTTTTGTAAAGAGATAAAAATTATTTTTGAACTCAAAAAAACCTTCTACATCATAAAACAATGCTGCCTTTTTGGGAGGAAAAGCTTTTTGTTCAGGATAAGCAAAAGAAATTTTATAGGCAGGTGTAACGCTTGTTTTGGTTAATTCATTTCTATTGATTTTATAAATACATAAGTCCTGACGTACATTATCATTATTCCCAAAATCGCCAATATACAAATTCCCTTGACCATCCTTAGTGATATCTTCCCAATCGATATTTTCCGTATTATTAAGAGTTATTTCTTTTTCAATGATACCCGTTTTGAAATTTAAACCATAAATTGAATTGGCGTTTCCACTATCTTCAAGTGTCCAAAGCAACTTGTTTTGAGGCAAATAAATAATCCCAGAAACTTCTTTTAACTTTTTTGGCAAAGAGTAAATTGTTGTCAATGAATCTGAATTTTGCTGGCAAGCCAAAACAATAAATACGGCTAAAAACGAAATATAGTTTTTCATATTTTTCTTTACAATTACAAAAAAAATTAAAAATTATAGATTATTGTCAAAAATATTGGTGTTTTTGAAATTTCTGGTAATAAATTCAAATGCTGCGCTCATGATATTTCCCATTGAATTTGCTTTTTTAAAATTCAAATCATTGGTGTACATATACAATTCTTGTTTTAATTGCTCAACATGTGCTTCTGGTGCAATAGGATCCTCTCCCATTATTTTCAATAATTTTCTAATTCTATTTTCGGCAGAATGGATTCTTTTGGCTAGAACGGCGCGCTCCTCATATTTATATTGCTCAATAGAACTCATTTGGAGTTTGTCCTTAACCAATAATACCATAGGGTAATTTTCCTTGAAAAATTGTGGCCGATAGACCTTGAAATTGCCTTCATAACATTGTTGGTCAAAATCAATAGCTCTAATTTTATAAACCACTTGATCAAAATCATGAATAGGAACGATTACATAATTGTACGCGCGCATATCACCTAATAATCGAATCATTGAACGTTCATTAAACTTTACAAATTCTTTGGCAATTTGTGATTTCTCCGTTTCGGAGCATTCTTTCAAAAACGTTTTTATAAAAACATCTCCAGCAATTCCTGTAATATGTTCTTCAATTAAAGTGTCTTCAAATACCAAAAAATTTATTTTATCAGGAGACAAAATATGTTCCAATTCCAATCCATAAACACGAGAAGCATCGGCTTTTTTTACATAAAAATGGGTGTAATTATCATTGAGAATATTCCTTACTTTTATCCGAAAAGGTTTTGAATTTCCAAACGTGCAATAATCAATCGAGTCAATATTCAAAAATTTAATGATTCCAAGATTTCCATCGGAATGCAATAAGGAGTAGATTTTTTTTAAGGTTAAGTCTATTTCATTTCTTTCAAATTCATTGTAATAAACCCGAATCCACAATGTATCTTGTTCATTTTTATCATAGACATTTATAGAACCTGAAAAGCGTAACAAATCATTATAAAAAATAGGAACTTTAGAAATTCGGTCAAATCGTTCCAAATATTCTAAAAGAAATGGATTTACTGGATACGATGGTTTTTTGAAAAGCATTATAGGCTCACTCATTGAAAATGTATTTAATGCAAATTTACATTAAATTCCAATGAAACTGCTATAAATCAAGTCATGTTGCTACTTACAAAAACATTTTCTTTTTAATTAAAAAAAGAAATTTGATATTTAAAAAAATAATTGAATTATAAATTTATAAGTTTTTTATTATATTAATGTTCTAAAGTAATTCTTTAAACAGATAATTTTGGTATTACTGATAAATAATCATTAAATTTAAATGAAATTTCCACAAAAAAATTTAAAATCTTTTTTGCTTTTAAAAGAAATACCACCCTCAAAATCTATTATACAAATAGAACATCTTTTTAAAAAGGCAGTTTAAGGTATTCCAATTTTATAATTACTTAAACTATTCTATAACATGATAATAAAATAATCTCTGATTTTTTAGTTAACTGATTGCATACAAATTAGCGAACTAAAAACAACTTGTATCCATTATGAAAAATAAGCTTGAACATTATTTCAAAGCTGCAAAATCAGCTAAAATTGGTATCTGGGAAGTGGATTTAGAAAAAAAAAACCGTCTATTGGGATGAAGTTACGCGATTTATTCATGAAGTACCAGACGATTTTATACCAACTATTGAGAATGGCGTTTCATTTTATGCAGAGGGAGATGATCGAAATAAAATTAGTTCATTAGTTCTAAAAGCAATCATTGATGGAATACCATTTGCCGATAAATTCAAAATCAAAACTGCAAAAAACAACATTATATATGCAGAAAGCATTTGTCAAATAGAATTCAAGAAAGGAAAACCATGTCGCTTATTTGGTAGTTTTCAGGATATAACCAAAGAGCAAAATTTGATGAATGAATTTCAATTAAATGTCGAAAAATTTTCTTCGATATTTTCCAGTGCTAATGATGCTATTTTTATTATCGACTCTCCAAATGGATATATTACTGACTGCAATTCTAGAGCATTAGAATTGACTGGATACACCAATGAAGAATTAATTGGTGTACATAACTCGATATTATTCCCAGAAAATCATAAAAAAGCTATTCGTTTTTTTCTTGCTAAAAACATGAGAAAAAATGATTATGTAGTAAATGAAACTTATATAGAAACTAAGTCCGGTGCTATTGTTCCTGTTGAAGTGGCTTCAGGAAAAAAATTCAAAGTAGCAAACAATACCTATCTAGTTTGTTTTTTTAGAGACATCACTGAAAGAAAAATTGTTGAGGATAAAATGTCACTATTGTCTTTAGCAGCATCAGAAACCACAGATACCATCATAATTGCAGACACAAATGGAAAAGCTATTTGGGCAAATAATGCTTATCTTCAATTAACTGGCTTTGGTTTAGAGGAAATTATTGGACAAAAACCAGGCTATTTGTCCAAAGGACCTGAAACAGATCCACTGGCAACAAATGCGATGCGAGAAGCAATTAAAAACAAGCAGAACATCAAAATTACTATCCTCAATTACAAAAAAAACAAACAAAAATATTGGTTTGATTTGAATATTACCACCGTTTTTGACAAAAACAATACATTAATAAATTATGTGGGAGTTGGGCGAGATGTAACTGCTCGAAAAGAAAAAGAACTTGAACTTGAGCGCCTTTTGGAAATAACATATTATCAAAACAATAAGCTTTATAATTTTGCACACATTGTTTCGCACAACATTCGATCTCATGCCAGCAATTTATCCATGGTTTTAGATGTAATAAATAATACCTCTGATATAGACGAAAAATTATCCTATATTGATTTGTTCAAAGAAGGAACCGATAAATTATCAGAAACCATCGAATATTTAAACGAAATCATTACTATTCAGAAAAATACAAATATTAAAAAATCAAAAATTCATTTAAAAGAAGAAATAGAAAAAACCAAGAATGCACTAAGTTTTGCAATAAAGGAAAGCCAAATTACAATTATCAATACAATTCCAGATAATTTAACTGTTAAAGCAATTCCTGCTTATTTAGATAGTATTCTATTAAATTTATTTACAAATGCTATAAAATACAAATCTCCAGATCGAAGTGCCGTTTTAGAAATTGGTTATGAAATCAACGAATCCTTTACCATTATCAATTTCAAAGACAATGGATTAGGTCTAAATTTACAAAAAAACGGACATAAAATTTTTGGAATGTACAAGACTTTTCATGGAAATGAAGATGCTAAAGGTATCGGTTTATTTATGACAAAAAATCAACTTGAAGCTATGGATGGTAAAATTGAAGTTGAAAGCGAAGTGGATCATGGCTCAGTTTTTAAAATTTACCTCAATGAAAAATAATATAACTTACATTATTGATGATGATAAATTATCAATAAAATTAATGGGCTTACTTATTTCTAAAAATGAATTCTGCAAAGAAATTCACCCTTTTCATGATGCACAATCTGCATTGAATGAGTTGAAAAAAAATTGTGATATCAGTGCAAATTTACCTGATGTGATTTTACTTGACTTAAATATGCCCGTCATGGATGGATGGCAATTTCTAGATGAATTCATCTATTTACCAATAAAAAAAGAAA
>CANEXR010000135.1 GCA_947443815.1 Flavobacteriaceae bacterium
GTCAATCTTAAATTATTTTGATAACAGAAGTACCAATGCATCGGCTGAATCTTTCAATGCTAAAATAAAAGCTTTTAGAAGTCAATTTAGAGGGGTGAGAAATATAGATTTCTTCTTATTCAGATTATCTAATCTTTTTGGATAATCCCCAACTTTTGTGCATGATCCGATTTCTTCTTATTCAGATTATCTAATCTTTTTGGATAATCCCCAACTTTTTGGATTGATCCGTTTAATAGTGCAACTCTAAAAGTTGTGGAAAGTGAGTTTAAACGAGTTTAAACTTTAAAAGGTTAAGGTGGGTTTAACTGGATTAGGCAAGGATTATGGTTGTTGGGTCTTTGGAAGAAAACAGAATTGAGTTTTGATTGTTTTGTATAAAGGCACTCGAATAAAGGCATAAAAAAAACGCACTACAACTAGGGCGTTTTGGTTTTTTATATATAGTATATTTTCTTCGTTAATACTATTTGGTATTTAATTTTAATTTTTTGTAAAGCGTCTCATTTTGTTTTAAAACAATTATTTTTTGTCTAAAGCAAATGACAATCCAAAAGTACCTAGAACCATGTGTCCGTTTGAGTTATTGCTTACCTCAGCATGTTTTCCATTCCAGGTCAAATTTTGCCCGTAGTTGCTAAAGGAGCTGAAATTAAAATATAAAGAAGTCTTTTTTGAAATTTGTAACATTGGGCTTATGCCTAAAACGATTCCACCATAATTGTCACCTTTACTGACAACGGGACTATAATCTGTTTTGATAGGTTTCAGCATTGCAAGATGCACTCCAGCATGGAATAAAAGATTGAATTTAGCATTTTCTTTTTTGGATTTTAGCAAGCTGTTTAGGTTAAAAACTCCTTGAATAGTAGTTCTATATTGTGCTACTTCAAAAGGTTTACTGCGGGAATGAACGCTGTTTGCAAATTTGTCAAAAGCAAAATCCATTTTTAAACCAGTACTTTTATTAAAATTATATCTGGCTCCAACTCCAAAAGTGTTTAATCTAAAACTATTAAAGAGTTTGTTGTTTTCATTAGAAAAATATCCTTTTGTGTAAGGTCTAGTACCATTGCTGATTCCAGTTTCGATTTCGATAGACCATTTATTTGATTGTGATTTTGTGTTTGTTGTGTCTATTTTTTCCTGGGAAAATAGAATATTTCCTGCCAATAAAAATAGAATAATAAATTTGTTGCTTTTCATAAAAAGGATATCTGTTGTAACTATTTCGCAAATGTATTTAATTAATTTCTTAATCAATATGTTGAATAGCATATATAACAATTTGAAAACATTCTATAAAATTTTCTCTTTTTTTTACAGGTTAAAAAGGAGTGTTTTAATGCTTTAAAAAGAGTTTTTTTTATTTTAAATTATTATAAATCAGACGTTTAATTGTGTTTTTTACTCTTAAAGCCATCCTTAAATCATTCATCATAAATTGTTAATTTTAAGTTAACCTTCCTTCTGGGTTTTTGCATTTATTTTGCGATTATAATTTAAAATTTAAACATGAAGTTTTTTTACACCTTTGTTATTTTAATGATTTCGTATTCTTTTTTTGGTCAAAATAGTACTATTAGTGGGTCAGTTTTGGATGATTCTAATGGAAGAACTTTACCAGGAGTGAATGTTATTATTAAAGCATTAAAATTGAGTACTTCCACAGATTCGGATGGAAAATTTGTATTTAGAAATGTTGCAGTTGGAAATTATGAGGTGGAGCTTTCTTATATTGGGTATGCTTCTAAAATTATTTCGGAAGTAATTACCACAAATAATGAAATTACCTATTTGAACACCACCTTAGTTGAAAATAAAAATGAACTTAATGAGGTTGTCATTACAAAGACAAGGGCAAAGACAGAATCTGTAAAATCGTTGCTGTTGATGCAAAAAAACAGTGTTAGTGTATCCGATGGTATTTCGGCAGAGACTATAAAAAGAACGCCGGATAAAACAACTTCGGATGTTTTGAAGCGAATAAGTGGCGCTAGTATACAAGATAATAAATTTGTAATTATTAGGGGTTTGAATGATAGGTACAATGCTGCTTTTTTGAATGGTGCCCCATTACCGAGTTCAGAGCCAGATAGAAAAGCCTTTTCTTTTGATGTATTTCCGTCTAATATGTTGGATAATTTAATTATTACAAAAACGGCATCTCCTGATTTACCGGGAGATTTTGCAGGAGGTGTGATTCAGATTAATACAAAATCAGTTCCAGATAAAAATTTTCAATCCATTACGGTAGGTTCTGGTTATAATACCATTACAACATTTAAAACACAAAAGACTTATAAGGGAAGCAGTACCGATTGGTTGGGTTTTGATAATGGTGTTAGAGATTTACCCAAATCAATTCCTAGTACAGAAGTATTTAATTCATTGACATATCAGGAAAAAGCGGCTATTGCGCAGTCATTTGAATCGGATTGGAGTGTTCAGAACAAAAAATTCAAACCCAATTTAAATTTTCAGTATACAATAGGGCATCATTTTGATTTTAAGGATAAAGTTTTGGGAGTTTTATTTTCGGTATCGAACAATCAAACTAATAATTTTAATGAAACGGTTAGGAATGATTATGATAATCCAGACCCTAAATTGCCTTCCGTTTTGTTATCAAAATTTGCAGATAATAATTATACGGAACAAGTTTTAACCTCAGCATTGGCTAATTTTTCATTGAAATTTAATGAAAATCATTCTGTCACTTTAAAGAATATCTACAGTATCAATTCGACAGATTTATTTGTAGACCGGTATGGGCAAAAAGATGTAAATGATACTAGAGTTATAGCGGCAAATGTTAGGTGGTTTACTAGTAATAAGATTTATTCTGGACAATTGAATGGAGATCATTATTTTGCTAAGCCTAAAATTAAATTGAATTGGACGGGTTTTTACAGTAATATTAATAGATCCATTCCAAACTTGCGAAGAAATATTTATTCAATAGCCAACCCTAATAGTTCTGATATTAGTGAAACCATTCCTAATGCAGAAATTGCCAATAATAATGGGGGACCAGATTATGGCGGGGGTATGTTTTTTTCTGAAAACAAAGAGACCATTTCGGGAGGGAAATTAGATCTTTCAAAGAAATTTACTATTGGTGAAGACTTAATAAATGAAATTAAAATAGGTGTTTTTACGCAATCTAGGGATAGGAATTTCTTTGCTCGTCAATTGCAATATAACACTTTAACATTGGGAGGAAATTTTGATTATTCGTTATTGTCTTTGCCAGATGCTGCTATTTTTTCGGCATCGAATATGGGTTTAATTGCTCCGGGAGTAAATGGTTTTACCTTATTTGATTTTACAAAATTCACGGATTCATACAAAGCAGGTTCTAATTTGAATGCAGGGTATATTATGCTTGACAATCGGTATAAGAGTTTTCGATTTGTTTGGGGTGTTCGGATAGAGGATTATGAGCAAACAATTAATTCGAGATTAACAGAAACGCAGTATTTGTCACTTAAAAATAAGCAGCAGGATTTTTTGCCATCTGCTAATTTAATTTATTCCATTAATAAAAAACAGAACCTTCGATTGAGTTATTCCAAAACTTTGAATAGACCAGAATTTAGGGAATTAGCTCCGTTTGGGTTTTATGATTTTACGACACAATTTTTCACACAAGGAAATCCAGATTTAAAAATTGCTACAATAAAAAACTTTGATTTGAGATATGAATTGTATCCAGGTAAAGGACAATTATTTTCTTTTTCGTACTTCAATAAAAAGTTTACTAATCCTATTGAAATTCAGCAAGAGATAAACAACAAAACGGTTACTTATCGAAATGCAAGTAGTGCTAAGAATAGTGGAATTGAACTTGAATTTAGAACTTTATTGAGTACTATTTTTAAATCTGAAAACAAAACGATTTTGGATGATATTACTTTGTTTTCAAATATTGCGGTCATAAAATCAAGAGTAGATCTTTCTAATTTTAATTCCGCAAATACAGAAAAATCGAGGCCTTTGCAAGGGCAATCACCTTATATTTTTAATGCAGGTTTGCAGTATATAAATACAGATAATGGTTGGGCATTTTCTACAAATATTAACAAAGCAGGAAACAGGATTGCGTATGCGTCTAGTGAAATAAAGCCTGCAATTTGGGAAAAAGGGAGAACATTTTTGGATGTGCAAGTTGCAAAATCCTTTTATAAAAACAAATTAGAATTAAAGTTTAATATTCAAAATATATTGGCTCAGGACTTGCTATTTTATCAAAATAATTATAGAAATAATGTTAGGTATGGAGCATTAGAAACGTTAGCAAATCATGTTTTTACAGGAGATTATCATTACGAAGATGGTTATAATGCTGCGGATGACGATATTATTTGGAAAACTAAATTTGGCAGGAGTTTTTCATTATCGGCCACCTATAATTTTTAATCCTTTATGAATTAAAATGACGTTTGATAATTTAAATAAGGAATCATTGCCATTGCAGATGATTGCCTTTGGGGATCATTTTTTTTTAGGGGTGTCTTCTAATGAATATACCTCACTTAAAAAGGAGGGAACGCCTCTTTTTTTAAATATAAAACATCAAATTTCAAGTAGTGATAGTTCTTTTTACGCCGCAGAATTAGAGAAATACCGTCAAGATATTGATTTAACCAAGCAATTGGGAATTCCTAATTTTAGATTTTCTTTGTCATGGTCTCTTATCCTACCAGAGGGTATTGGAAAAATAAATACTGCGGCAATTCGGTTTTATGAGGAGGTTCTTACTATTTGTAGAGCAAATAGTATTGAACCTTTTGTAACCTTGCATGACACTTCCTTACCAGTAGCATTAGAAGTACAAGGGGGGTGGTCAAATCGTAAAATTTTATATTGGTTTGAAAATTATGTGACCATTTGTGTAAATGCTTTTAAAGGAAAAGTGAACTATTGGATTGTTTTAAATGAGCCATCTGTATTTACTGGTGCAGGTTATTTTTTGGGTATGGATTCTTCAGGGAAGAAAGGGGCTAAATCTTTTTTGTCTGCTTTGCATCATGCATTACTTTGTCAATCGATAGGTTTTAGAATTATAAAAAAAATGATGGAAAATGCGCAGGTAGGATCTTTTTTTTCGTGTCATTATATCATTTCAAATACCTACAATGACAAAGATATAAAAGCTGTTGCCCGCATTGATGCCTTATTAAATAGGGCTTTTATAGAACCTTCTTTAGGTATGGGTTATCCTGTAAATGAATTGCCATTTTTGAAGAATGTATCTAAGTACCATCTTCTTGGGGATGATGATTTGATTAAAGTTGATTTTGACTTTATTGGATTGCAAAATTGTACAAGAAAAATTGTATCTCATGATGCATTTGTTCCTTATTTGAATGCCAAGATTATTCATTATGATACAATCAGAGTTAAAAAAAATCATTTAGGTCTTCATATATATCAGGAATTAATTTATCTGATTATTAAAAAGTATAGCCAATACGAAAAAGTAAAAAAAATATTTATTGTGGAGAATGTAACTTCCGTTTTTGATGACGTTGCTTTTGATGTTGAAAAAGCGGATGAGGTGCTTTCTTTTTTGCCTCAAATGTTGCATGCCAAACAAAGTGGTTGTAAAGTCAATGGTTATTTTCTTTCACTATTAGGGACTTTTAAAACAAGCTACTAGTTTTTTTAAGCAAACTTCAATCTTACTTTTTTTAGTAGGAACACTTTATTTTTTATAGGATAAATTCAAAAAGCTACATTTTATTTCTGTTTTTAGATTGGTTTTTTTTTGGAATCGACCTCTCTTGTTTACAATTCGTTAAATTTCGTAACAATCAATTTACTTAAATGTTTTATTTATTTAATTTTTAGTTGGCATTCAGTTTTTTAGTTAAATATAGCTTTGTCCTGTTTAACAAAAAACATAAAAAATGAAAAAAAACTATTTAATTGCAATTTTGTTCCTTGTCGTGAATATGGTAAGTGCTCAAATTGAACAGACCTCTTACAGGGGTGCTTTTGCTCCAGCTCCAACAGCGATGTGGACAGACAATTGGACAAATTATGATCCGCAGAATACCGTTTATGGAGCTGCAACTGTAACTGTTAGTGCTGATATTACGGCTAACACTACTTGGACTACAGGTAAAGTTTATTCTTTGTCGGGAATTATTAATGTAAGAAACAATGCCACTTTAACGATTCAACCTGGTGTTGTGGTTAGAGGAGCTGGTGCTGGTTCCGCTTTGGTTATTACTAAAGGAGCTAAAATCAATGCTGTTGGTACTGCTGCTAGTCCGATAGTATTTACTTCTAATGCCAATCCGGGTTCAAGAAGTAAAGGAGATTGGGGAGGTGTTATCCTTTTAGGGAAAGGCGCTTTCAATTTGAACAATGGTGTGAATAACATCGAAGGTATTACTGCATCTGTTTATACAGAATACGGTGGTGGATTGACTCCAGATAATGCAGATAGTTCAGGGACATTGAAATACGTTAGGATTGAATTTGGAGGGTACGTTTATGCTCCAAATAACGAAATTAACGGGTTAACAATGGGTGCAGTTGGTAGTGGAACTACGATTGATTATGTACAAGTATCTTTTGCAAATGATGATGCTTTTGAGTGGTTTGGGGGTTCCGTAAATTGTAAGCACTTAGTGTCCTACCGAAATTTAGATGATGATTTTGATACTGATAATGGATATAGTGGCTCCGTGCAATATGCATTGGCTATTAGAGACCCACAAATTTCAGACAATCCAACCGTTTCTACTTCAGAAGGTTTCGAGTCTGATAACAATGCTGCGGGTTCTACTGTAACTCCAGCTACAAGTGCTATTTTCACTAACTGTACTTTGATTGGGCCATCCTACCGTGTTACTTTGACTAATGGAGGAACTTTGGCAACAGGTTTCAAAAGAGGCGCAAGAATAAGAAGAGCTTCTCAATTGAAAATTTTCAACTCTTTGTTTATGGATTTTCAAGAAGGAGTTCATGTTGATGGTGTAGCTGCTGAAAACAATGCCATTGCAGGAACATTAAAATTTAAAAATAACATTTTAGCAGGTATTGTAAATACTGCAAAAGTATTGCAAGTAACTTCACCAGGTACAATAACTGTGGGTAATAATGCGGCATTTAATATGACGAACTGGTATACTGCTAATGGTAATTCAACTGTTGCTTCCAATTCAGGTTTGTTGACAAATGCGTATGCTTCAGATGCGACTACTTATACAGGATTGGATTATAGACCTGCTTCTGGTTCAATTGTAGAAGTTGGTTCTGATTTTACAGACAGTGCTTTTACAGGAAAATTAGTTGCTACTCCAGTAGTTGCTGATGCTATTGAATTTACTTCTTACAGAGGTGCATTTGCGGCAGCTCCTACAGCAATGTGGACAAATAGTTGGACAAACTTTGACCCACAAAATGCGGTTTATTCTACAGCAGGAACTCCTGTAAGTGCTGATATTACTACAAATACAA
>CANEXR010000136.1 GCA_947443815.1 Flavobacteriaceae bacterium
ATTATTGATCTAGAATAAGCACAATCGCCCAACAGTTAGATTTTCGTTGCATGCGCAGCACAATCTATAAAACTCCTGTTGAACGGAACCGGAGTAACGGCCGTCAACACGATGCACTTCTCGTAAAAATTTCAGAGCGAATAGTAAGAGGATTTAGTGTCCTCTTTTTTTTTGGGGTAGTTTTAAGCTGGTTTTCTCGTGTTTTCCAAACTAGAAAAACGCATTTGGTGACGCGAAATACCTGTAAATATGCTGCATGCTTAAAAATACGAAAAATCCTGTTTTATACCCGTATTTTGTTACATTTGAAGGTATGTAAACGGAGGTCTTTTCACAGACTGACGTTGTAAACATTGTCGAACTACTATCATTTAAAGTCGTATCATTTTGTACCATTCAAAAAATTTATCGCCTATATTTACAAAATAATGAAGCTTAAAAAAGGAGACTGGAGGTTTTAGAAAAACTGATGTTAGTTAGAAGTTTACAAAACACCCCGCAGATACTATTTATTAATAAACGATAAAGTTTAAAAAAAACAATTGGACAAAAATATTCAGCAAAAATTATATGGACTTGACCATTTACGAGCATTAGCAATTGTATTTGTTTTTCTTTTTCATTATTTTATTTTAAGTGGTGGACAACCCGAATGGTTGCCTGACTTTGCAAAATTTGGTTGGACTGGTGTAGATTTATTCTTTGTTTTGAGTGGTTTTTTAATTTCATCGCAGCTTTTTGTTCAAATCAAACAAGGACAAAATATTTCTTATAAGCTATTTTTTCTGAAACGATTATTTAGGATTATTCCAGCATTTTTGGTTACTGTTGGATTGTATTTTTTCTTTCCATTTTTCCGAGAAAAAGAAAGTTTACCCCCGCTATGGAAGTTGCTAACATTTACACAGAATCTTGGACTAAACTTAAAAGATTTTGGGACTTTTTCCCATGCTTGGTCGCTTTGTGTGGAGGAACATTTCTATTTATTATTGCCATTCATTTTGATTTTATTGCAATTTACCAACCGTATAAAAAAAGCATACTGGTTGTTAATTGCTTTGTTTCTATTTGGTTTTATAATTAGAATTTATAGTTTCAACCAATTGTATTTACCAAAAATTGAAGATGAAAATGGTTGGATGTATTGGTACAAATACATATATTATCCAACATACAACCGTTTAGATGGACTTTTGGTAGGTGTTTCAATTGCAGGGATTTATCAATTTTCACCAGCTGTTTGGAACAAAATAGCTAAATTTGGAAACATATCGATTCTTTTGAGTGTAGCAATTTTAACCGGTACTTATTTTCTTTGTTACGATCAGATGACTTTCAATGCTTCCGTTTTTGGTTTTCCACTCATTGCAATTGGTTATGGGTTTATGGTTGTGGGTGCTGTGAGTCCGACAAGTTTTTTATACCAATGGAATTCAAGAGTGACAACATGTATTGCAACACTTTCTTATGCCTGTTATTTGACACACAAAGGTATAATTCATATAACACATCAATTATTAGCCGACTTTAAAATTGATAGTAATTTAATGCTTTTAATTTGTACGGTAACTTGTATTGGTTTTGCTTATTTATTACACTTGGGAATTGAAAAACCATTTATGAAATTACGAAACAGAATAATTGAGCAGGAATAAAATCTATTGCTGAACAGCTACAATTTGGTTATGTGTTTCGTACGAACAATGCAATCCATATTGAACGGAACCGATTACAAATTTTTGAATCTTATGTACTTATCGTAAAGTTTTGAGAGCGGATTTATAGTCCAATCACTCGAATATAAAGTACTATCAAGCTGTCTTTTTTTATTTGTTTTTCTTCAAAGGAAAAGTTGTGTTTTATGGTGTTCGTGTGAGGGATAGGAGCAAGTACCGAAGTACTGCGGATAGCCCGACCGCATTAAAAAAAGGGCCTTCTGAGCTGTTACGCTGAGAAGGCCCTTTTTATTAATGGGGTCACACCCAAAGGAAATTTATCCCTTGATTTGTTTCAATGAGGTTTTGATTCCGCGTATTAGTGAGGAACTGAATCCGTGCATTTCCATTTCGTTTAATCCGGCTATGGTGCAGCCTTGTGGTGTGGTTACGCGGTCGATTAATTGTTCGGGATGGCCTTTTTCTTCGAGTAGCATTTCGGCGGCGCCTTTTACGGTTTGTGCGGAGATGGCTAATGCGGTTTGCCAGTCAAATCCTATTTCGATTCCGGCTTGCATGGAGGCGCGAATGTAGCGTAAGGCAAAAGCGGTTCCGCTGGCAGCAAGAACGGTGGCGGCATCCATTAGTTTTTCGTCAATGATGGGTGCGGTTCCTAAAGTTTGAAAGAGGTTTACGGTGTTTTGTGCTTTTTCTTTGTCTTTTTCGTGAAAGGCAATACAGGTTGCTGAGGCGCCAAATTGTGCTGCTATGTTTGGCATGATTCTGATGGCGCTATTGGTTTGCCCTATTTTGTTTTGTAAATTTTCGATGGACAATCCACTTACTGCCGAGGCGATTACTTTATTTGAAATTACGGGAAGAATTTCGGCCAAAACTGTATCAACTTGATAGGGTTTGATGGTTAGAATAATGATGTCGGCTTCTTGTATTTGGTGTTTGTTATCTGTAGAAACGGTTACGCCTAATTTTTCTAGATACAGAATACTGGCGGTGTTTCGTCTGGTTATGGTTACTTGGTTATCCTGTGAGAATTTTGATATTCCTAATGCGATTGAAACGCCTAAGTTTCCGCCGCCGATGATGTGTACTTTCATGTGTTGGTTCTGTTTTTCTTCTCCCAATCCTCTTCAAAAAAAGCAGCAGAAAAGGGATTGTTGGTTGTATGTTTTGGTTATTTATCTGTTTTTTAAAATAATTATTGTGTTTCTCACTATTCACTCCTCACCTCTCACCATTCACTTCTCACTCCTCACCATTCACTCCTTTAAAACCCCAAAATCATTTTTGCTATTGAAAAATAAATTAAAATTCCGCAGATATCGTTGCTTGTTGTTATAAAGGGTCCTGTGGCCAAGGCGGGGTCAATTCCAAATTTGTTTAATAATAATGGAATAAAAGTTCCGATAAGCGAGGCTATAATAATTACAGAAATCAAGGCAATGGTGACAATTATTCCAATAATAAATTCGACATTGAGTAGAAAATGGCTGCCTAAAAAAAGTATGGTTGCCAGAATCACTCCGTTTAATAAACTTAGAGAGACTTCTTTTATCAATCGGTTAAACAAGGATCCGCTCAATGTATTGTTGGCTAAACCTTGCACAATTATGGCTGATGATTGTACGCCTACGTTTCCAGCCATTGCCGCGATTAATGGTGTAAAAAAGAACAAATTACCGTGTTGTGCCATTGCGCCTTCGAACAATCCAAGGACACGTACGGTGATGAAACCGCCTAAAAGTGCTAAAACTAACCAAGGCAAACGGGCTTTGGTCAGCTCCATAATACTATCATCGGCTTCAACGTCTTGTGAGATACCCGCCGCTAATTGATAATCCTGATCGGCTTCGTCTTTGATTACATCCACGATATCGTCAATGGTGATTCGGCCTACTAATCGTCCTAGTTCATCGACTACGGGAGTGGCTTCTAAATCGTATTTTTGCATGATACGGGCAACCTCAACATCCTCTGTATCTACTTTTACAGAATTGAGTTTTCGGATATACACGTTACTAATTGGTGTTCTGGAGGAGGTAGTCAATAAATCTTTGAGTGACAATCGGCCTTTTAATCGGTCTTCGTCATCGACTACATAAATAGAATGGACTCTGGAGATGTTTTCGGCCTGAATGCGCATTTCTTTGATACAAGTCAGTACATTCCAATTTTCATTTACTTTTACCAGCTCTTTGTGCATGATTCCACCTGCAGTATCTTCGTGATAACGCAATAAATCGACAATATCCTTGGCGTGTTCAACGTCTTGCAATTCGGATATTACTTCGGCTTTGATGTCCTGCGAAAGTTCTGCGATAATATCGGCAGCGTCATTGGTTTCGAGTTCGTCAAGTTCTTCGGCAATTTCTTTTGGCGAAAGCCTTTTTAGTATGTTTTCCCGTAAATCATCTTCTAATTCCAGAAGGATTTCGGCTGTTTTGTCACTGTCTAAAACTTTAAAAATATAGGTTGCCTCTTCAAAATCTAGCTCGTCTAGAATTTCGGCAATATCAGCATGGTGCATATCATGCAATAAAACTTCCAATTGCTGGTCGTTTTTACTTTGAATGAGTTGCTCTAATTCATGAATTAGTTCTTTGCTGATTTTAAACTCCATCGGCTTCTATTTTTTGGGTAAGTTCTATGAACTGTTCTACACTAAGTTGCTCTGGGCGAAGATTAAAAACGTCATCTTCTCTCAGATTATCGGACAAATTTAAGGTTTTTAAACTGTTACGCAAGGTTTTTCTACGCTGTTGAAAAGCGGTTTTCACGACGGTAAAAAACAATTTTTCGCCACAAGGCAAGCTGAAATTTTCTTTTCTTCGCAAACGCAAAACACCTGATTTTACTTTTGGTGGTGGATTAAAAACATGTTCATCTACGGTAAATAAATATTCCGCATCATAAAATGCTTGGGCTAAAACAGATAGTATTCCGTAGGTTTTACTTCCTTTTTTCTCGCAAATACGTTCGGCTACTTCCTTCTGAAACATTCCTGCAAACTCTGGAATCTGGTTTCTCATTTCTAAAGTCCTAAAAACAATTTGGGTTGAAATGTTATAGGGGAAATTTCCGATTATGGCGAATTGCTTCCCTTCAAAAACTTCGTTGATGTTGTATTTCAAAAAATCTTTTGAAATAATTTTATCTTTTAGTTTTGGATAATTGGCGTCCAAATATTCCACTGATTCCGTATCGATTTCAATCACATACGTATTGATGGGTTTGTCCAATAAGTATTTTGTCAAAACACCCATTCCTGGACCTATTTCTAACACGTCATCATATCCTTCTAAATTCAAAGTGTCAGCAATGGCCTGAGCGATGCTTTCGTCTTTCAAGAAATGTTGTCCGAGGTGTTTTTTGGCTTTTACTTTTTCCATATTATTTGTTTTTTGCCGCAAAGGCAGAAAGTCGCAAAGTGTTATTTATGTGCGTTTTAAAATTTGATGTGGCAAATACGACTTCCAATTTTATTCTTCATTTCTCAACTGAATACTTCTTTTAATGCTCACTTATTAATTCCAACTCCGTTCTAAAAGTTAGCATTCTATCCCCAAAAAGTTTGATTCCTTCTTCGCGCAATGCGGGCGCATCTTCCTGATAATATCGTTCCAACGTTTCTTTACTATCCGTTGTGTATTGAACCGAATAGGTTACACCACCCATTTCTTCTTCGATTAAAACGCGTACCATTCTGGCAGAAGAAAACTTTCCAGTAGCGAGCATTTCCGGAATGTGTTTGTGTTGCATCCAAATCATCCATTGGTCGTGAACGCTTTCGTGTATGTTGGTGGTGACATTGTATAGTATCATTTGGGTGTTGGTTTTTAGGATATTAGTTATAAATTGGTATCTCCTCTTAATTGTCTGTATTTTTTTCTGGCTTCTACAAAATAAATACTGTCTTCGTGACTAAAAATTATCTTCTCGTATAATGGTTTTGCTTTTTCGGGCAATTGCAATTGTTTATTATATATTTCTGCCGAAAAATATAGCGCTTCATCAATATAAATACCATCACTATGCTTATCAATAATCGTTTGATATTGGCTTAAAGCCAAAGTAAAATCCCCTGATTTTTCATATGCTTTTCCCAAACGCAATAAGGTTACTGCTTCTATTTCCTGGTCTTTAAAATTTTTCAAAATGGTCTGAAATTGTACAATTGCTTCTTGATTCCTATTTTGATACAATAGATAATCTCCTTTTGCAAACTGTTTCAAAGCTGTTTGTGTCGAATCGGCAATGGTATTGTCATTGATTAAAAGAAAATACTCCAAAGCATCATTGGCAATTAATTGAGTGTTGGCCGCTTTCAATTCCTTGAATTGTTTTAATGCCCATACAAAATCTGTTTTGAAATAACTTGTTTGGGCAGCTTTCAAACTTGCTTCATGGGCTACAGCATCATTTTTTAAGTCCAATTCTATTTGGGAATAATACAACAAAGCCTGATTGAATTTCTCTTCGTACAACAAAATATCTGCTAATTCCATTTTGGCTTGGGCCATTTCATAATCATTCAGCGGCAATTCGAGTGCGTGCTTTACAATAGCTTTTCCCTCTTCGGGTTTTTTTACATCAAATGTCAAAAAATGCGCCTGAATCAATTGCAAAGGTAAAGTAAGAGGGCTGATTTCGAATTGCTTCAATAATCCTGATAATTCGGTGTTGATAGCCCCAAAATCTTTTAGTTGCGCTTTATTGATTTTCATTTTCATCAAATACGAATTGGCCTGAACAAGCAATTCTAAATCTTTGGTGTTTGCCAGAACAAAACCTAAAATCTCAATTGCAGCTTGAGGATTGTCCTCTTCAATAGCTAATTGCCCTAAGTTTACAATGTTTCCAAGAGATTCAGGATTGCGTTTGTAAATGGCTTTTTCCTGGATAAAGGCTTTTTCAAATTCTTTATGCTGCACATAAAACCAACTCAAATAATGGTTCCAAAACAAGTCCTGGTTTTTTTGAGTTCGGATTATTAATGCTTTGCGCAAGCTATCATCAAAACTCGTATCCCCTTCATCAGCCATAAAACGGGCGAGTTGATTTTGAATCAATATTGAATTCTGAGGATTTGCAAAAGCTTCGTCTAGAAAAGTGCTAATCATCATTTCGCTATTGCCCAATTGTCCATAAAGCAAGCCTATTTGATAATTGAAATTGAAATTTGGCTGCAATTCTACTGCAATTTGATAGGATTTCAAAGCATATTCTAACAGTACTTTGCGCTCAAATGAATTGGAAATACTATAGACTTCATTGGCGTTTTTTTTGATTCTGTCTAAAGCTTGTTCGTAATAGATTTTAGCTTTAACATCGTTTTTTTGCAATTGAAAATTGTATCCCAATTCGACCAAAAGATTCCCTTGTTTGTATTTATCCAATCGGGTTTGAATGGCTTTTTCGGCTACATCATACTGTTGTAATTGTTGGTAACAGTCGATGGTTCTTAAAAAATATTGAGAATTTTGAGGAATGTCTTGTAAGAGTTCTTCGTAGCTGATTTTGGCTTTTTCAAAATCACCTTTGTCGTAATAATATTGCGCTAATTGTTCGTTTTGCGAAAAACAAACCAATGAAAAAAACAGGGAGATATGTAGCAAGAGTTTTTTCATTTTTTAATTGCAATTGGTTTCGTCAAACATCAAATTTTTATAAACCATATAAAGGATTTAAGGGCATGTGAGAAATAATTATATAATGTTATATTATTATTATTTTCCGTGAGTTATTTTTAAAACTTGAGCATTTATAGCATCAATTATAATTAAAAAAG
>CANEXR010000137.1 GCA_947443815.1 Flavobacteriaceae bacterium
AAGCAAGAAATAAGACCAAATGAAATTGGGCATCTTGAACCGATAAATGAAATTTTTCCATCAAATAAAAGGTAAAATAACTCGACATGCTTGCCATATAAAAGAATTTTGAAAAAATCAAAATCAACAATATGGATACCGAAATAATAATTTTTGCCTGAGATAAATTAGGCAAGTCAACAACCGCTTTTTTGGTAGTTCTCAGACTCAAATGATTTTGGTACCAAAGCGCAATTCTACTTAAAACAAGTAACGCAATAATGGCAACGATTGCAAACCAAACAATATACTTTTGTGTATTAGGAACTACGATTAAAGCGACCAAAAGTGGTCCAATAGCGGTTCCAGCATTTCCTCCTAATTGAAAAATAGATTGTGCCAAACCTCTTTTCCCACCTGAAGCTAAAAATGAAATTCTAGAAGCCTCGGGATGAAAAATAGAAGAACCAATTCCAACCAAAACTACTGCAACAATTATCATATAAAAGTTAGCGGCATAAGACAACAATACAATTCCTGATAAAGTAAATAACATCCCGAAAATTTGTGAAAAAGGTTTGGGTTTTTTATCTGTATATAAACCAACCATCGGTTGCAAAATAGAAGCTGCTAATTGATATGCTAATGTGATTAAGCCAATTTGAGTGAAATTTAATTTAAAATTATCCTTAAGAATTGGGTATGCTGCTGGTATAACTGCTTGCAATAAATCATTTAATAAATGGGCAAATGCAATCGAAAATAAAATAGGATAAATCGTTTTTTGAACTATAGTAGATGAATCTATTGCGGAAGTTGGATGGTTTGAAGAATTCATAATTGAAAATTTAATTTAAAAATTGGGGCGTACTCAAAAACAATTTAAATAAACTGCACTACAAAATACCAAAACAATAAAGTAACAAACGAAATTGGGATGCCAAAACCAATCATCATACTACATAATCTTGGCTTTAAACCGTGAGAAGCTGCCAAAATACTTGCAGTAATCATTGGAGCCATAGCCGCTTCCAGTACTGCTACTTGAATCATTTTTGAATTTTGATGGAAAAGTACAACATACAACAGATATATTAGAGCTGGAGTTATTATTAATTTATAAAAAAGTCCTAAACTCAAAAATTTCCAATGCTGACTTTTTCTGTCAAAACGCAATTGCAATCCAACGGAGAGCATCGCTAATGGAGTCATAAAACTTCCTATTTTTTGAAAAGCAACTTGAAAGTAAGTATGGAATTCAAAGCCATACACATTCATCATACAAGCCAA
This sequence comes from Flavobacteriaceae bacterium, assembly GCA_947443815.1. Classification (GTDB taxonomy): domain Bacteria; phylum Bacteroidota; class Bacteroidia; order Flavobacteriales; family Flavobacteriaceae; genus Flavobacterium. The sequence continues at coordinate 1,270 of CANEXR010000137.1, forward strand.
TAAAAAAGCAATAAAAGGGGGGAAAAACAATATTTTTTTTACAATATAAAACCCGCTTGAATTCCCTTTAGAATATAAGGTAGCTACAAGAATTCCTAGTGTAGATAATACAACAAAAGTACCTGGTTGGTCTACCAGAATTGCTGTTTTTAACCCTTCATTACCATATAAAGCTTGTATAATTGGAAAACCCAAAAAGGAAGTATTCCCAAAACCTGCTGTAATAATCAAACATCCTGTTAGTTTTCTTGACCAACCGAATTTTTTCCCTAAAAAACTAAAAAACAAATAGGAAACTGTAAAACCAATCCAAGTCACTAAGATTGGAAATAGCAATTTTGTGTCCCATTTTATTTTTGGAATATAATATAAAGCTAAAGCAGGAAGGCAAATGTAAATAACTGTCCAATTTAAAATCTTATGCGCATTTTTTGGAAATCGCTGCAGATTTTGCAATAGAATACCAAGTAGTAAAAAAACAAAAATTAAAATAAAATTAGACATACTATTAAATGAAAAACAAAAATAACACTAAAATTTCTTTTTGAAATCATGAAAATCAAATAAGTATACTATCAATTGAAGATGCAACGGTAGTTATTGAAGTCAAAATTAAAAATCCAAAAAAGACCAACAAATAAGTTGTATAGCTACCTATTAATTCCGCAACACTCTTTTGGGAAAAGGACTAATGACTAAATCTATTCTTAATAACTGTTAGAGGTTACAACAAAACAGTTTCAAAAGACAGTTCTTTTTGAAACTGTTTTTGTTTTCATTACTTTTACTTTTCAAAAAAAATGTTTTGACATACAAAAAACAACATCAAAGCGCCTTAGATGAAAAGCCTGGAATAGCCACACCGGAAAATATCAGTGTTCCTGCTATTGAACAGATTCAAAAATCAAGAAAAAACCAACCTTCGGCTCAAGAATTAATTAATGGAATAATTTCTGGTGATAGAACTGCCCTAAGCCGAGCAATTACTTTAGTAGAAAGCACTAATAGCAATCATTTAGAAAAAGCAAATGCAGTAATAAACGGCTGTTTGCCTTATGCCAATAAATCCATTCGAATAGGAATCACTGGTGTTCCTGGAGTAGGAAAAAGCACATTTATAGATGCATTTGGAAAGTTCCTAACAGGATTGGGTAAAAAAGTAGCTGTCTTAGCTGTCGATCCAAGTAGTACTATTTCACACGGAAGCATTTTGGGAGACAAAACCCGAATGGAAGAATTAGTAAAAGATGATAATGCCTTCATCAGACCTAGTGCTTCAGGTGAAACATTGGGTGGTGTGGCCCGAAAAACTAGAGAATCCATAACACTTTGTGAGGCTTGTGGTTTTGACATTATTCTTATCGAAACGGTAGGCGTTGGACAAAGTGAAACTGCGGTTCATAGTATGGTAGATTTTTTTTTATTACTAAAAATAACTGGAGCTGGAGACGAGTTACAAGGTATCAAACGGGGTATCATGGAAATGGCAGACTTTATTGTGGTCAATAAAGCAGATGGAGAAAACATCCAAAAAGCAAAACTAGCCCAGTTGGAATTCAACCGCGCTTTGCACTTATTTCCAGCAAAAAAATCTGGATGGACACCTACCACAGCAACTTGCAGCGCAATCACACATGAGGGAATTCCAAATGTTTGGAAAACCATTGAAAAATATATTGAAAAAACAAAATTCAATAATTATTTCATTGAAAAAAGAAAAGAACAAAACCAATATTGGATGCTAGAAACCATTAACGAGCAATTGAAATCTGATTTTTACAACCAACCCGAAATTCAAAAAGCATTAGAATTAACTAAAAAAGCAGTTCAAAATGATGAAATATCACCTTTTGCAGCTGCTCAAAAATTATTAAATGTATACAAAAAAGGAAACTGATTTGTTTTATTGGTGTTTGCGATTTGATTCTAAAACCATACCCTATTTTTTATCTCTAAGTTTGTAACTTCTATGCTGGTATAAATTACCCGCCATAATTACATGTGCCAAAGCATCTTTTGCTAATTCCGTATTCAAAGTAACAGGAATTAATGTTGTATCATTTTTAATTTGAAACTGTAATGGTTTTAAATTAGGCTGCAAAATAACCACTTGGTTTTCAACTCTAAACGCATTAATATCATTGAATTGCATAATGGCTCTTCCTTTTGTGGCAGCATTCAAAGAATTGAGATTTCTACCTGGCATTGGTGTTTCAAATGATGCACCAAGATAACTTAGTAATGTAGGTGGTATATCAATCTGACTGCTTAGTTTATCATACACTTTGCCTTTTGGAACACCAGGGCCCATTATAAATGCGGGAATATGGAATTTATTAATTGGCACTAGATTTTTTCCATACGTTCTGGTATTATGGTCGGCAATAACGATAAAAATAGTGTGCTTAAAATATGCTTCTTTTTTAGCCAATGAAAAGAATTTTCCAATAGCGAAATCGGCATATTTCATTGCATTATTAACTGTTGCTGGTTTTTTGTCAAATGGCTTTATTCTTCCCGCGGGATATTCAAAAGGATCGTGATTGGAAGTTGAAAACATCAACGAAAAAAAGGGTTTCCCTTCTTTAGATTTGAAATAATTATTAGCTTTAACAGCTAAATCTTCATCCGAATATCCCCAAGTTCCCTTAAAAGCATATTTTGTACCATCTGCATCAAAATCTTCTTGATCAACTATATCTTCAAAGCCATTTCCATTAAAAAAAGAGGCCATATTATCAAAATTTGCCATTCCACCATAAATAAAACTAGTGCTATATCCTTTTCTTTTTAAAGCATCCGCCAAAGTAAAAAAACCTTGTTGAGAGTTTCCTAATTTAACTACACTTTCTGAAGGAGAAGGTAAAAAACCAGTCACAACAGCTTCAATCCCCCTTACACTTCGGGTTCCTGTACAATATAAATTGGAGAACAAAAGCCCTTCTTTTGAAAGCGCATCAAAATTTGGTGTCAAAGGTTTACCTCCTAAAATCCCAACATATTCGGCACCAAGACTTTCCTGTAAAAAAACAACTAAATTATAAGGCTGCTTCAAAACAGTATCCGCTTCTTGCTTATGAAGTAAAGGAATTTTTGATTCAGTAAAATCTGCGGCAACAACATTCATGTATTTTTTTACTCGACTAATGGCTTCGGCTTCGTCCATTTTACCATACATTTTAGTATTGCCTTCGTTTTTAATAGAATAAGCGGCAAAAGCTATCGTATAAAAAGAATTTAATCCTAAACAATTTGTCAATTGATCCGTCGAAAAAACAGCATTACTGGCATTAATAGGTCGTTTAGAAGTCAAACTTGACCGTGCTCCAAAAAACAAGAAAAAAGCAAGAATTGGAAAAACCATCAGCTTGAATTTATAGCTTGCTGTTTGGGTATGAAATAATGTTTTCCCTTTTTTTATGGCAAAATACAATAGAATTCCTATCGTGCAAAAAGTAATACCAATTGAAGTCAAATAGCTTTTGAACAACATTCCAAATACTTCTTTTGGATAAATCAAATAATCCAAAAAGATTTTGTTGGGTCTTGTATCGTATTGCTTTACAAAATCGGGTGTTGCCAATTCTACAAAAAGAATTAGAAATAGAAATAAAAAACTATAAAATACCAAAATTTTATTGGTGTATTTTACAAAAGTACTGGGCAAAAAAGTAATCAAAATAGCGGGTAGAAAGGACAAATAGCACAGAAGTATTAAATCCATTCGCAAGCCAATTGGAAAAATACGCCAATAATCTTGAGTAGCTACAACTCTTTCGTTAAAAAGAAAAAACAAAAAAACCCTACTTAATGTGGTTATGACTAATCCAATTAAAATAAAATTTAAAATAGGCTTTAGAAAATCTAATTTTCTCATTTAAAAAAAATTTACAACATACAACAACATTAATTCTAGCAATTATTCTTCGTAACGCCCAATTTCACGGTCGTAAAATTCATTTGCCAGAACAATCAATCCTTCCATTTCAGCGTTTAATTCCGCTTCATCAAGATCTTCAGCTTCTTCCATAAACTCCACTTCGTCATCTTTCAGATTGATAATAAATCGTGGATAATCCAAGTGAATAATAAATATATCTTCTGGAAAATCTGTGTTGTCGCCTAATAAAAATTTTGGTAATTCCATGTTTGTATTAATTTTAAAATATTAGATAATAGCCCAAAGAAGACCGACTAAACAAATTAATATCTGAAAGTCAATCTTCTTGCTTTCAAAATTTATTTGTCCGAAAGTATAACCGGTGCGCTTCCTTTTCCATTCATAAAAATGATTTTGGTATTAGGAGAAGCAGCCAATTCTTTTTGCGCTTTTATTTGTTCGTATTGCAATTGTTTATCGGATAATCCAGTCGAAATAATACGTTGGTAATCGGCAATACCTTGTGCTTCTACACGTTTGCGTTCGGCTTCTTGTTTTTCTTTTTGCAAGACAAAAGTCATTTTTTGAGCATCTTGTTCTGCATTAATTTTACTTTCAATTGTAGTTTTCACAGATGCTGGAAGATTAATATTCCTGATTAATAATTGCTCTAAAATTAATCCTCTAGCTTTAAAGTCTTCTTCTATACTTTTTCTGATTCTTTGCTGAAATTCATTTCTTTTAGTCGAATATAAAGCAACTGCATCATAATAAACAGCGTTGTCACGAATACGAGTTCTTGTAATTGGGCGAACAATTTTATCCGAATAATCAACCCCAATTTGTTTGAGAATTTTTGGAGCATCTTGTGGAGACACCCGAAATAAAACAGTCAAATCAATCACTACTTCCAATCCGTCATTAGACAAAACCCGAATAGCATCATCTCCTTCCTGAGCACCTTCGCCATGAACTGCAGACATCGTATAATTTTGAGTCTGAATGTCAAAATCCGTTACATCCAAAAGCGGATTTATCAAATGCAAACCACTCTCCAACACTTCTGGCTGCACATTACCATAAAGGGACTGAACCCCAACTTTACCTGCGTCAATTTGTTTAAACATCGACGAAAAAAGCCCCAATACGATAACTAAAATCCCAATAATTTTGAGAATACCAGAGAATTTAGAAAACGGATTCACATTGTTTTTCAATGTAAAACTTACAATCAACAAGATAATTCCAAAAATAATAAATACAATCATTTTATTTTAATTTAGATGGTTTAGTTAACACCACAATGAGACGAAGAAATTGCCTAGAAGTTACAAATAAAACAAGCTTTATTTTTAGTTCTCTTTAATCAATTTTCTGGTTAATCTCGCAAAGCGAATATACAAAAATAAAGCTGCTGCCGATAATCCTGCCAAAAGTCCAATCCAAATTCCTACAGCTGCCAACGAAGTATAACGTCCTAAATAGTAGGAAATTGGAAATCCTATCACCCAATACGCCACAAAAGTAATGTACATAGGCACTTTCACGTCCTGCAAACCTCTTAAAGCACCTAAAACCACCACCTGAATCCCGTCCGAAATTTGAAAAACAGCCGCCACCAATAGCAACTTTGCCGTTATACTAATAATTTCATTGTTATCCAGCATTTGAGAAGAATCACTCATATTCAAAAACAAATGAGGCAAATAATTGTGAAAAAGTACAAATACAATTCCAAAAAATGTCTCTAAAATAATCGCCAATAAGAATATGGATCTTGCCACCACAATCAGATTTCTATAATCCTGCATTCCCTTGCTGTGACTCACCCGAATCATAGCCGTAACACTCAATCCCATCGCCACCATAAAAGTCGAGGAAGCCAGTGTCAGTGCAATTTGATTGGCCGCTTGATTGTTTTTTCCCAAAGAGCCAGAAAGCCATATAGCCACCGTAAACAAAGTTACTTCAAACAACATTTGCATCGCTGAAGGCAAACCCAAATCGATGATTTTCTTCAAAACCGATTTTCGGATTTCCTTGAAACTAAAATTTTCAAAATACCGATTCAAAACACTATTGCTTTTCATAATATAATGCATGAAAACAACCATCATCACTCTAGAAATAACAGTTCCCAATGCGGCTCCCAAAATCCCTAATTTTGGAAAAAACCAAACGCCATAAATCAACACATAATTAAAAAAAATGTGCACCACATTGGCCATAAAAATAGCATACATCGAATATTTTGTTTTGGCTAAACCATCCGCAAATT
>CANEXR010000138.1 GCA_947443815.1 Flavobacteriaceae bacterium
ACTTTGGCAATGAATTCTCTTTTTATGATTAATGATATGATGCTCATTCTAGGTCTTGGGTTTTAGGTTTTGGGTTTCCAAAAAAATTAATTTTCGCTAACTGTTTGGATAAAAATATCATTGACACTTGGAATTTTTTCTACAAAATGTGTTACTTGCCCACGTTGTGTCAGGAGCAGCAATAATTCGTTTGGAGTGGCTGTTCCTAATTGAATTTCGAGTTTTAATTCGTTGTTAAGCGATTTGAAATTGGCTTGACCCACTGTAAATTTTTGCGTTAGGTCGTACATGAGTCCTTCTACATTATCGGATAGAATGCCAACTTCAAAGCTATTGGTTTTGAATTGGCGTTTTACATCTTCTAATTTTCCTTCAATGAGTTTATTGGATTTATGGATTAAAGCGATATGATCACATAATTCTTCAACGCTTTCCATTCGATGAGTAGAAAAAATAATTGTGGACCCTTGTTCTTTTAATGCTAGGATTTCGTCTTTGATTAAATTTGCGTTTACAGGATCAAAACCAGAGAAAGGTTCGTCAAAAATCAATAATTTTGGCTTGTGCAATACACAAACTACAAATTGAATTTTCTGTGCCATTCCTTTAGATAGTTCTTGGATTTTCTTGTTCCACCATCCTTGAATTTCCAATCTCTCGAACCAATATTCCAATTGTTTTTTGGCTTCGGCTTTTGATAATCCTTTCATTTGGGCTAGGTACAAACACTGCTCTCCTACTTTCATCGATTTATAAAGTCCTCTTTCCTCGGGAAGATAGCCTATATATTGTACGTGTTTAGGTTGCAATTTTTCTCCGTCGAGAATAATCGCGCCGCTATCAGGCAAAGTAATTTGGTTGATGATTCGGATAAGAGATGTTTTGCCAGCTCCATTTGGACCCAAAAGCCCGTAAATACTACCTTTAGGAACTGATAACGAAACTTCATTAAGGGCCACATAATCGCCGTATTGCTTTACTATTTTATGGACTTCGAGTAAATTGCTCATGCTAAATTTTGATTTATTGTATCCATTTAATTTTATAGCGTCTTGATTGTAAAAGTAAATAATTAGTAGTGAAATACTATATTCTGTTACACAAAAAACCCATCCTTGTGAGTGTAAGGATGGGAATTATTATTTAAATTGACGCTACAAATTGCATCTATACTTTTATTAAGAAAACATGTCTTTGACTTTTTCAAAAAAGGATTTGTCTGTTTTTTCGGGATTTGGAATAAAATTTTCGTCAGCGATATTTTTTTCAAAAAACTGTTTTTGTTCTTTGTTCAATGTTTTCGGTGTCCAAACATTTACGTGAACTAATAAATCTCCATTTCCATAGCCATTAATACTCGGAATTCCTTTTCCTTTTAATCTTAGAATTTTACCAGATTGGATTCCTTCTTCTAATTTAATTCTTACTTTTCCGTTTACGGCTTCGATATCTTTTGAAATTCCAAGAACGGCTTCTGAGAAACTTACATACAAATCATAATGTAAATTTTCGCCTTCCCGTTTCAAGAATTCATGTTCAATTTCTTCGATAGCTACAATTAAATCTCCAGGAATACTATTTCCAGGCGCGTCATTTCCTTTATTGGACACTTTCAATTGCATTCCGTCGACAACACCTGCTGGGATTTTTATACTTACGGTTTCATCTTCAAGAATCATCCCTTGCGAATCCGCTTCTGCTGGTTTTTTATCTAAAATCTGACCTGAACCTCCACAAGTTGGGCAAGTTGAAGCAGATTGCATTCTTCCCAAAATAGTATTGGTAACTCGCATCACTTGTCCTTGACCATTACAAGTAGAACAGGTTTTATAGGATACTCCAGCTGCTTGGACTTTGCGTTTTACTTTAACTTTTTTCTCTACACCATTCGCAATTTCTTCTAATGTCAGTTTTACTTTTATACGAAGATTACTTCCTTTAGCACGACGCGCTCTTCCGCCACCGCCACCATTGAAACCGCCGAAACCTCCGCCAAAAATATCACCAAATTGGCTAAAAATATCATCCATGTTCATTCCGCCATGACCGCCTCCGCCAAAACCACCTGAACCATCAAAAGCCTGGTGTCCGTATTGATCGTATTTGGCTTTTTTCTGTGGGTCACTCAAAACCTCATAGGCTTCGGCAGCTAATTTGAATTTTTCTTCTGCCTCTTTGTCGCCTGGATTTTTATCAGGATGGTATTGTAATGCGCTTTTTCTGTATGCTTTTTTAATTTCAGCAGCATCTGCACTTTTTGAAATGCCTAGTATTTCGTAAAAATCTTTTTTCATAATTAAAATAAATTGCTTTGCCAGTTTGCTAGCGCTCGTGTCCAAATCCTAAAATTCCAAATCGCAATTTAAATCAATTGCGATTTGAATTTTTGAGTTTGTATTTTTTAGTTTCCGATAACTACTTTAGGAAAACGTATGATTTTATCTCCTAATTTGTATCCTTTTTCAAGAACATCCACAATTTTACCTTTCATTTTATCAGATGCAGCAGGGATTTGAGTAATAGCTTCAGCAAAATCAGCATCAAATGAATCGCCCGCTTTCACATCTACTTGCTCTAATCCTTTAGCAACTAAAGTATTTTTTAGTTTTTCATGAATCAGCTCTACACCTTTCAATAACAATTCGTCTTCTGACTTGCTTATTTCAACCATAGCTCTGTCAAAATCATCCAAAACAGGAAGCATGGCTAACAAAACTTCTTGATTAGCGGTTTTGAACAACTCAATACGTTCTTTTGTCGTTCTTCTTTTGTAATTTTCAAACTCTGCAAAAAGTCTTAAAAATTTATCTTTTTCTTTTGCTAAATCCTGCGTTAATTGCTCCTCAACACTTAATTCCTCATCAATAATGATTTGTTCTCCATTTGCATTTTTTTCCAATGTTGCATCATCTATTTCTTGATCGATTTCTGTATTTTCAGTAGTCATAGTACTCTTGTTTTTAAAAATATTCTTAAACTTCATTTTTATTCTTTTTTTTGGATTGCAAAAGTACTGCCAATTCTTTTAAAATGTCAAATTGTCACCTTTCGGACAACAATACTTTATTCTTTAATGCCTTTGAACTTGAAAAAAACAATTCGAAATTATAGTAAAAAAATTTAATATAATTTTAAGATTATTTTGGTTTAGTTTGGATAAGTTTGTGTTCGATATTAAACTGATTAAATAGCATCATTTTATAGTATCCAATCGATTGAAATTAAGGTCGTCTTCTAAATAATTATTAATTCATCATTACCTTATATTAAAAAAAGCTTCGTTTATACCAACGAAGCTTTTTTTTGTCTTTATACTAATGCTTTTTTCAATCCTTCAAAATCAAGGGAAACTTGTTCTCCCGAAATTAAATTTTTCAAAGAATAAGTATTGTTTATTAGTTCATGTTCACCAATGATTACGGCAAAAGGAATGTTTCTTTTATCCGCATGTTGGAATTGTTTGGCGAGTTTTGCATTATCTGGGTAGAGTTCTACTTTCACACCTACATTTCTTAATTCTTTTATAGCTTTCATCGCTGCAAAGGCTTCTTTTTGTCCATAATTAATGAACAACGCTTTGGAGGTTGCTGTAACAGTATCTGGGAATAAATTCAATTCTTCAACAACTAAATAAATCCGATCTAATCCAAACGAAATACCAACTCCGCTCATGTTTTTCAAACCAAAAATACCAGTTAAATCATCATAACGTCCACCACCACCAATGGAGCCCATGGCAACTGATTTTGGTGGTGCTACTTCAAAAATAGCGCCTGTATAATAATTAAGTCCTCTGGCTAGGGTTACGTCTAAGTCTAAAATAGCGGTTGACAATCCGAGTTGGGAAACATTGTCACAAATAAATCGCAATTCTTCTACGCCTTTCATTCCATCTTGGGATTGGGCTAGTAAAACCGATAATTGATTTATTTTTTCAGAAATGCTTCCTGTAAAATTAAAAAGGGGTTGCACTTTTGCGATGGCTTGTTCGGAAATTCCTTTTTCGATCATTTCTTTTTTAACGCCGTCTTCACCAATTTTATCTAATTTGTCTAATGCAACCGTAAAATCGATTAATTTATCGGAGGCACCGATTACTTCGGCAATTCCGGAAAGGATTTTTCGGTTATTGATTTTGATGGTTACGCCTTCTAATCCTAAGGTTGTAAAAACGGTATCGTATAATTGAACTAGTTCTACTTCCTGCCATAATGATTGGGAACCAACTACATCAGCATCACATTGAAAGAACTCTCTAAAACGTCCTTTTTGGGGACGATCTGCGCGCCAAACGGGTTGAATTTGGTATCTTTTGAAGGGAAACTCAATGTCGTTTTGGTGTTGTACTACGTAACGGGCAAAGGGAACGGTCAAATCATAACGCAAGGCTTTCTCGGAAATACTTGCTGTTAATTTGGTGCTGTCTTTGTTGTCTAAATGGGTGGTATTGGCTTTCGCCAAATAGTCTCCGGAATTCAAAATTTTAAAAATCAATCGGTCGCCTTCTTCTCCGTATTTTCCCATTAGGGTTTCGGAATTTTCGAAAGAAGGAGTTTCTATGGGTTGGAATCCAAATTTTTCGAAATTACTTTTTATAATTTGGATGATATATTGCCGTTTTGCCACCTCAGCGGGTGAAAAATCTCTGGTTCCTTTTGGAATACTTGGTTTTGATGCCATTCTTACTTTACGAATTATGAATTATGGATTACCAATTTTGAAATGGTAATTCTTTGCAAATATCTTATTTTTAAAATTATTCTGTTTAAAAAATAGTGTCTTTTATTTGCAGGGTTCCTAGCCCAGATTGAAATGGAAAGCCCGGACTGAAAAAGACTAATTTTTCTTACCCTAAAAGAGCGACCAGAGGAAGCTCCTTTTAGGGTATAGAAAAATAGTTTTTTGAGGGAGGACTTGTAATGGAAAGCTGGAAATAGCTTCTAAAAAAAGAGCGTGAAATAAATTCTGTTTTTTAGAAAGAGAACTTGTAACAAAAATTGTATTTTCGTGTCAAATAGGAACTATGTTTAAATTATTTAAAGAAAATATCCGAATTGCATTTGGTTCTATCCGAACACAATTGTTGCGAACAATACTTACGGTATTGATTATTGCTATTGGTATTACGGCTTTGGTTGGGATTCTGACTGTTGTTGCGGCATTAGAAAATACTATTTCATCGGATTTTGCTTCGATGGGCGCTAATACATTTAATATAAATCAATACGAAAACGAAACGCGAAACCGTGGTGGTCAGGAGCGCGAAATTATAAATCCTATTATTTCATATCCAGAAGCGATTGCTTTTCAGAATAAATTCAAGTATCCTTTTACGGAAACATCTCTTTCATTTACGGCAACTTCTACTGCAGAAGTGAAATATGGTGCGACAAAAACGGATCCTGAAATTAGTGTTGTAGGAGTGGATCAACATTTTATTACAAACTCTGGGCTTGAAACAAATTTGGGCCGAAATTTTACTGGATTTGATATTGATAACAATAATTATGTTTGTATTGTGGGTTCTGATTTTGAAAAGGGCTTGTTGAAAGACATTAATCCTATTGACAAAACGATTTCGATTCGTGGTGCTAAATTTAAAGTGATTGGAGTATTGAAAGAAAAAGGTTCAACGTTTGGAAATAGTCAAGATTTACGGGTTTTGATTCCGATTCAAATTGCCCGTTCTCTGTTTACGGCACCTAACATTAATTATACGATGAGTGTTATGGTGGAAAAAAAGGAATTATTGGACCAAGCCATTGATAATGCAACTAGTACGATGCGAAGAGTTCGTAAATTGAGTCCTGTAAAAGACAATAATTTTGGTGTGGTGCGTAGTGATGATCTTATAAATCGAATTTTGAGTATTACGCAATATCTTGGGCTTGCATCTTGGCTTATTGGAATTATTACAATCTTGGGATCGTCGATTGCATTGATGAATATTATGATAGTTTCGGTAACGGAACGCACCCGTGAGATTGGAGTTCGCAAGGCTTTGGGAGCCAAAAAAACTACGATTGCCTTCCAGTTTTTTATTGAAACCTTGCTTATAGGTCAATTTGGTGGTTTGGCAGGAATTATTTTTGGGATTCTGATTGGTTTTGGTATTGCAACAGCTATGAGTTTTGTGTTTGTAATTCCATGGGGTGCTATCATGGCTGCTTTCATAACGAGTTTTATTGTTGCGGTTGTATCGGGTTTATACCCCGCTATAAAAGCAGCAACGCTAGATCCGATTGAGGCATTGCGGTATGAGTAATCTGGTTTGCAGTTAAAAAAAAGATTAAATCAAAAATCGGCAGTAATCATTCTATCGTTTCCGTAAATATCTTTTCGCAATTCGATGTTTTTGAAATTCATTTTTTCGAGTAATGCTATCATTTCTTTTCCTAAATACTGATTGATTTCGAAATATAATTTTCCGTTTGGAGAAAGATTTTTTTGAGCTAGTACTGCTATTTTGCTATAAAAAATAAGCGCATCATTGTCTTCTACAAAAAGGGCTAAATGAGGCTCGTTATCCAAAACATTTTTCTTAATTTCTGCTTTTTCTAAATGGCGAACATAGGGAGGATTTGAAACAATGATATCAAATGGCTGTTTCAAATCATCGGTTTCCAAAATATTTTGATTGATAAACCTAATGTTTACTTGGTTCGTTTTGGCGTTTTTTTGGGCTGTAGCCAAAGCATTTTCTGATACATCAATGGCAAAAACACTTGCGTTCGGAAGGTTCTTTGCTATCGAAATAGCAATACAACCACTACCAGTACCAATGTCTAAAATCTTCACCTCTTTTTTTTCAAGCTTCGTGGTATTTTGAATAATCCATTCTACTAATTCTTCGGTTTCTGGCCTTGGAATGAGGACATCAGCATTAACTTCAAAATCCAATCCGTAGAAACTGGTTTTCCCTAAAAGGTATTGTATTGGAATTTCTTTTTTTAATGGTTCTAAAATCGAATTCCAAATAGCTATTTCTGTTTCTGTAAAAATTAAATCGGGTTGTAATGCCAAGTCGATTCGTTTCAACTGATGTTTTTCTTCTAGAATTAGATAGAAAAAACTTTCTGCTTCATCTGCATCATAGATTGGGGTCAGTTGTTGGATAAATTGATTTCGGTAGGCTTTAATTTTCATTTTTAATTTTATTCTAAAATTTTTATCATCCATATCGGACAACTGGTATGACCGGTACTTCCCAGAGGGGAACAAATATATTCAAAACCGGATTTTTTATACAATTTTTGGGCTGCGTGCATAAAAGGCATGGTTTCTAAATAGCATTTTTCAAAACCAAATGCTTTAGCGTTTGCTAAACAAATATCCATCATTTGAGTACCAATGCCTAAACCGCGAGTTTCGGGCAAGAAATACATTTTTTGCAATTCGCAAATAGTCTCAGCCT
>CANEXR010000139.1 GCA_947443815.1 Flavobacteriaceae bacterium
AATACTGCAAAAGTATTGCAAGTAACTTCACCAGGTACAATAACTGCGGGTAATAATGCAGCATTTAATATGACGAACTGGTATACTGCTAATGGTAATTCAACCGTTGCTTCCAATTCAGGTTTGTTGACAGCGGCTTATGGTTCAGATGCTACTACTTACACAGGATTAGATTATAGACCAGCTTCTGGTTCAATTGTAGAAGAAGGTTCTGATTTTACAGATAGCGCTTTTACAGGAAAATTAGTAGCTACTCCAGTAGTTGCTGATGCTATTGAATTTACTTCTTACAGAGGTGCATTTGCTGCAGCTCCTACAGCAATGTGGACAAATAGTTGGACAAACTTTGACCCACAAAATGCGGTTTATTCTACAGCAGGAACTCCTGTAAGTGCTGATATTACTACAAATACAACTTGGACTACAGGTAACACCTACCTATTACAAGGTTTGATTTATGTTAAAAACGGGGCTACATTGACTATTCAACCAGGTGTAACTATTAGAGGTGCTGGAGTTGGTGCTTCATTGATTATTACTAAAGGATCTAAAATCAATGCGGTTGGTACTGCAACAAGTCCAATTGTATTTACATCGAATAATGCTGCTGGTTCAAGAAGCAAAGGAGATTGGGGAGGCGTTATCCTTTTGGGTAATGGTTCTTTCAACTTGAATAATGGGGTAAACAATATCGAAGGTATAACTGCTTCAGCAGATACTCAATACGGTGGAGGTTTAACTCCAGATGATGCTGATAATTCAGGGACATTGAAATATGTTAGAATTGAATTTGGAGGTTATGTATATGCTCCAAACCAAGAAATCAATGGATTAACTATGGGAGCTGTAGGTAGTGGAACTACTATAGATTATGTACAAGTATCTTTTGCGAATGATGATGCTTTTGAATGGTTTGGTGGTGCAGTAAACTGTAAACACTTAGTATCTTACCGAAATTTAGATGATGATTTTGATACAGATAATGGATATAGTGGGAAAGTACAATTTGCATTAGCCATTAGAGACCCACAAATTTCTGATAATCCATCTGTTTCAACTTCAGAGGGTTTTGAATCAGATAATAATGCAGGAGGTACAGCAGTTTCTCCTTATACGAATGCTATTTTTACCAACTGTACCTTGATAGGACCATCTTACCGTGTTACTTTAACCAATGGTGGAACTTTAGCAACAGGTTTTAAAAGAGGCGCAAGAATAAGAAGAGCTTCTAAATTGAATATTTTTAATTCAATTTTTATGGATTTCCAAGAAGGACTTCATATTGATGGTCTTGCAGCAGAAAATAATGCAGTGGCCGATGAATTAAAATTCAAGAACAACATTTTAGCAGGTATTGTAAATACTGCAAAAGTATTGCAAGTTAATTCTCCAGGTACAATTACTGTAGGTAATAATGCTGCCTTTAATATGACCTCTTGGTATGCTGCTAATGGTAATACTACACAAGCTACAAGTGCTGGATTGTTGACTTTGCCATACAATACAGCAGATGCAACAGTATACACAGGATTAGATTATAGACCGGCTACGGGTTCTCCTGCACTTACTAATTCAAACTTTGCAGGTTTGGTTTCTAAAGTTGCTCCAGTTGTTGTTACGCCACTTAACCTTTGTAAAGGTTCGGTTGCTACCGCTTTGACAGCTACTTTATCTGGTGGTGTTTCATTAAAATGGTACAGTACAGCAACTATAGCTACGGCTTTGACAGCTGCTCCAATACCAGCAACTACCATTGCTCCTTTAACAAAATCATATTTTGTTTCTCAAGTTTATGCTGATGGTACAGAAAGCCCAAGAGCAGAAATTGTTGTTACTGTAAATCCTATATTAGCTACTCCAGGTATCATTACTGGAACTGTAGCACAAGGTGCTTTAGTAGGAACTACTACTACTGCTACTTATTTTATTGCTGATGTTGTTGATGCAGTTTCATATTTATGGACTGCACCATTAGGAGTTACTATTGTATCTGGTCAAGGTTCGAATACAGTAACGGTTAATTTCAAAAATGTTCCTGTAGGAGCGGGTTCTATTGGTAATCTTACTGTAGCTGCTGTGAATGCTTCGGGTTGTAATAGTATTGCTAAAGTTTTAGCACTTACTAAAGCTTTACCTGCAGCACCTACTACTTTGGTAATGTCAAACGGTATTACTACAACAGGAATTACTTCATTTGCTAAGTATATGGGTACGCCAACTGTATTAACTTTAACAGCTTCACCAGTTGCTACTGCTACTTCTTATGTTTGGGAATTGCCAACTGGAGTTACTCAATTATCAGGTGGTACTACCAATGTAATTACAGTTGATTTTTCGGCTGTTGCCAATGGAACTACATTATTAAGAATAGGCGTAAAAGCTAAAAACGGCACAGGTGTTTCAGTAACTAATAATGCGACCTTAATTCCTGCTACTACTTCGACTTCTAAATTATTAATATTAACAGCTGCTTTGCCAATTGCTCCTGCAG
This sequence comes from Flavobacteriaceae bacterium, assembly GCA_947443815.1. Classification (GTDB taxonomy): domain Bacteria; phylum Bacteroidota; class Bacteroidia; order Flavobacteriales; family Flavobacteriaceae; genus Flavobacterium. Next base: position 2,492 of record CANEXR010000139.1, read on the forward strand.
CAATAAAAGTGACAAACGATGCTGTTAGTTCTACTTTGGCAGTAACGGTAATCAGTAATTTTATTGGTACAACAACTCCTTTTACTGTAACTGCTACGGCTTCAGCTGCAGCCTCTTCCTACGAATGGGAATTGCCAGCGGGTGTTACTCAGTTATCAGGAGGTACTTCAAATATAATCACAATTGATTTTGCTGGAGTTCCAGCTGGAACTACTTCACTTTACTTAGGTGTAAAAGCTAAAAACGGTATTGGTGTTTCTGTAACAAGTACAAACGGGACTTTTGTTCCTGCTACTACATCTACAGCTAAATTGTTGAAATTAACTTCAACTGTACCTGCAGCTGTTGCTACTGTAGCGGGTCAAATTGCTGGATTATGTGGCAATAGTTCTTATAACTATACTATTACAGCTTCACTTTTAGCTACTTCTTATGTTATTACTGCTCCAGTAGGTTCAATAGTAACTTCTGCTACTAATGCAAGTAATGGTTCAAATGTTTTAACTACAAGTGACTTACAATTCACAGTAACGTATCCAAATGGTTTTGTTGCCACAACTGTTGCTCCAAAAGCTATAGTTATTTCAGCAGTGAATGGTGTTGGAGCTAGCCTTACTAACAAATCTCTTGCATTGTCTACTTTGATGCCTGCAATTGGAGTTGCTACTGGTTCAGCTGGTATCACTTCGTTTACAAGATGTGCTACACAATCGTTTACAGTTCCTGCAGTTGTTGGAGCAACAGATTATGTATGGACTGTTGCTGATGGTGCATTAATTGTTTCTGGTCAAGGTACTACTACAGTTGAAGTTGATTTCTCTGCAGTTGCCGCATTGAAGACTTCAAATGTGTTAAAAGTTGCTGCAAAGAATGGTTGTAATGTTTCTAGTGTTGTTAAGTCAATTACATTAACAAGTACTTCTTGTCCTGTAGTTGTTGCTAAATTAGATTCAAATACTAAAACGGTTATTGCAGTAAGTGCTACTGAGGTTTATCCTAACCCAACATCAGGGAATTTTAATATTGATATATTGACTTCACAAGTTGGTGTGGTTCAAATGGCAATTTATTCTTTTGATGGTGTACTAGTTGTGAATCCTAAATCGGTTCCATTACAAGAAGGAACAAATACTATTAGTGGAGATATTTCTTCTTTAAAAAATGGTATTTATTTTGTTCAAATAGCAAACTCTTCAAACAATGAAGTGATTGTTAAAAAAGTGATCAAACAATAATAATAGCTTCTATTAAGGCCGCCATTTTTTTGGCGGCCTTTTTATTTTTTTTGCAGGCTATAATACTTTTTTATTTTTTCAATATTATTCAAACAATTTAAAATATTACTTAGAAATGATTCAAGAATCCATATCAAATGTTTCCTCAGTTATAAGACTTCTTACACAATAGAAAAAAGCAGTAAACACTAGTTCTATTTGCGTGAGCAATTTTATACATTAAGAAAACAAGTTTGGAGCCTTCTGCATAGATGAGGTCTTTTAATTTTAGAGTAGTTTAAATTTAAAAAAAAACTAAAAGAGGATTGTATTAGTACAGCAAACATTGAAGAATTAAAGCTTAGGGTTAGCATTCTAAAATTCAATGGATTTAAACAGAGCATTTTCCTGTTTTTAAACATTTTTGCACAAAACATAAAATTTTTTAAATACCATAATTTGTACATGTTGAAAAACAATACCAAAATACATTTGTCATCCCCTCACATGCGAGGGACTGAAAAAAAATATGTCAACGAAGCTTTTAATTCTAATTGGATTGCTCCTTTGGGAAAGAATGTTGATTTTTTTGAAAAAGATCTTAAGGACTATTTGGGTAAAAATGTTTTTGTTACAGCATTATCTTCAGGGACAGCCGCCATTCATTTAGGCTTAATTCTTTTAGGGGTTAAAGCAGGCGATGAAGTAATTTGTCAATCGCTAACATTTACAGCATCCGCAAACCCTATTTTATATTTGCAAGCAGTACCTGTTTTTGTTGATAGTGAGTTAGCTACTTGGAATTTATGCCCTATTGCTTTGGAAGCTGCTATTAAGGATAGAATTAAATTAGGTAAAAAACCCAAAGCGATAATAACGGTGCATTTATATGGGAATCCGTATAAAATTGAAGCCATTAGAACTATTGCGGACCGCTATCAAATACCAATTCTTGAGGATGCTGCCGAAGCTTTGGGGAGTACTTATAAAGGACAAAAATGCGGAACATTTGGAGATTTAGGGGTATTGTCGTTTAATGGAAATAAAATCATTACTACATCTGGTGGTGGCGCACTTGTGAGTAATTCGGAGCATATCAAGACAAAAGCCATTTTTTTGGCCACACAATCTAAAGACAAAGCGATACATTATGAGCATTCCGAAATAGGGTATAATTATAGGTTGAGTAATATATGCGCTTCTATTGGACGTGGACAAATGGAAGTTTTAGATGAACATGTTGTTTTGAGAAGAAACATGCATCAATTTTACAAAAAACTATTTCTTGATGTGCCAGGAGTCACTGTTTTTGATGTGCCCAATAGCGATTATTTTTCTAACCATTGGCTTACGGTTATAACCATTAATTCAGAGGAGACTAACGGGATAGATTTGACAGCTTTACGTTTGGCATTTGAAGAAGAAAATATTGAGTCAAGACTTTTATGGAAACCATTACATCTTCAGCCTTTGTATGAAAAATTTCCTTATTACGGTGGTTCAGTAGCTCAAAATTTATTTAGTATAGGCCTGTGTTTGCCATCAGGATCTAATTTGACAGTAGCTGAAAGAACAAGAATCAAAAATGTAGTGCAACGTACTTTTAAAATAAAAAAAGCGGTGCCAATAGAAGTGGTTAGACCACGAAAAAACAGAATTGTAAATTATAATTTATGGGCTAAGTTTTTTCTTGGAAATATTTTTAAAACGACTTGAGTTAAGCAATTGATTTAAGGATAAAAGGAATACTATTTAAAATGACAGGATTAGGTTGGCTTATAAAATGGGACTAACAAGAGCGTAGCTATTTTCAGTGTTAGGTTAAAAAATAGGTTATGGAACATAAAAACAGAACAAAAAGTATAAAAAAACAGATTTAAAACAGCGTTTTTTTCTCAAGGATATTTCTTTGAATCCGCTAATAAATTAACAATTAATGTCTTTAAAACAACAACTAATTTCCGGTTTTTTCTGGACTTATTTGCAGCAGTTTAGTACGCAGCTAATTAATTTTTCCATCTCGATAGTTCTAGCTAGACTTTTACTTCCAGAGGATTTTGGGACTATGGGGTTGATTTATATTTTTATAACCATTGGCCATGTTTTGATTGATGGAGGATTAACACTCTCTTTGATTCGAACTATAGAGGCAGATGAAGAAGATTTTTCTACTGTTTTTTTTACCAATATTGGCGTTAGTGTATTTGTGTATCTTTTAGCGTATGTCGCAGCACCTTATATTGCCCATTTTTACAATTTAGAAATGTTAATAGCGATTATTCGAATTTTTGCTTTGACCTTTATTATATCAGCATTTTCTTCGGTACAAAGCGCAATACTTTCAAAAAAAATGCAGTTCAAAATACAAATGCTTATTGCTATTCCGTCGATTATAGCTAGTGGTATTGTGGGAATAACATTAGCATTTTTTAATTTTGGGGTTTGGAGTTTGGTTTGGGCTAGCCTTACTCAAAACGGGATTGGGACACTTCAATTATGGTTTTATAATGATTGGAGACCGAAATGGGTTTTTAATAAAATAAAATTTTTAAAGCATTTGCATTTTGGATATAAGTTAATTATTACGGGAGTTTTTGATGCTATTTTTGTAAATATTTATCCGATTTTTATTGGAAAAACGTTTAGTATTAAAGAAGTTGGATTTTATACCCAAGCTGAAGGCTTGAAGCAATTGCCAATTTCTAATGTTGCTGGTGCTTTGTCAAAAGTAACAATGCCTTTGTTTTCCAAAATACAAAATGACAATCTAAAATTAAAAGAAGCTTATCATAGAATTACGCAGCTTGTCCTTTTTGTCATTACGCCTATTTTGATATTTATGTCTGTTCTAGCGAATCCCTTGTTGTTATTTCTCTATTCTGCCAAATGGATTTTTGCTGCTCCTTATCTGAAAATATTATGTTTTGCGGGAATTTTGCCTACTATAAACGGTTATAATATAAACCTATTGAATGCAAAAGGGAAAAGTGATTCCATCTTGAAAATTGAAATTTTAAATAAGCTATTTTTAGTTGCAATGATTTTAATCTTTTATAAATATGGCATTTACGCATTGGTTTGGACCAAATTAATCAGTACGATATTCTCTTATTTATTGAATTCCTATTTTTGTGGAAAAGAAATAAACACGTCTCTTTTAGATCAAATAATCAGTATAATTCCTGTTTTATCATTGTCATTTCTATCTGGTTTTGTGGTGCAAACCATTTATTTAGCTTTAAATAGTTACCCGATTCCGTTGTTTTTAAAGTTGCTAGTTCCCACTATTATTGGAATTTCAGTCTATTATGGTTTGATTTTAATTTTTAAAAGACAATTAATAGAAGAATTAAAGTTGGTCATCAATTCCAAATAGTACTATGGGAAATAATACTAAAATAAAAATATTGGTCTTTGTAAATAACTATTCAACAGTAATGGAGACTTTTGTATATAACCATGTAAAAATGGTAGCAGCCGATACCCAGTTTGAAGTGACAGTTTTATGTCAAAATCATTCGGATACTAGCTTTGCTATTGAGGGTGTTAAAGCCACAATAGAAACGGGTATTTCAACTATTTCGAATCGGATGAAGCAAAGTTTTCTGTTGTTGTATAAAAACCCTATTTTATTTTTTAAGCTATTGCAATACGGAAGGAATACCTTCAATATGAGTTTGTTTGTTTTGGCGAATC
>CANEXR010000140.1 GCA_947443815.1 Flavobacteriaceae bacterium
CGATAAGATTGGCATTAATAAAAGCATCTGCATCCAAGGGTGAAGGATAAGGGTTACCTACTAATCGTTCCCCTACTCCATCGGATGTTCTTACGGTTACGGGAACATCAATAGTACCATTGTTAGGTACTCCTTCAAACTGAAATGAAGCGGCTACAGGAGGAATTGTTGGACTTGCAATTTTACCGCTAATTCCCTCAGGAGCGCGAATAGCATACCCAATTCCAGGGGTAAAAACAGTTGTTGTAGCATTCAAAATAGCCCAATCATTATTATATACAAAAAATTTGTCTGATTGTGTATTGGGAGAAAAATCATATAAGGTTTGAGTACTAACTACTGGAGAAGACCAATAGGTAAAGTCGTCGTTGATTATTGGTGTTGTATTTCTTTTTATAATAGCACTACCTGTATTAGCTCCTGTAAAGGTAGTTTGCACTATACTAGCATTATTTTCTAAAATTAAATTTCCTGTGTTCATAACCATAACCGCATCTTCAACCGTAACCGAAACCGCATCTTCAATTGTTAGCACACCATTTGTAACAATGAGTTTATTGCCAACACTTAAATCATTAGCAATACTATAACTTCCACCAATGCCAGTAAATGATAAGTTATTATAATTTCCAGGAGTAACGATTTGGCCTAAACCATAATATTCAACCGTTCCTGTTGCAAATGAAAGCCCATTTGTTGCTCCAGAAAAACGAATTGTACCTTCCATATCTGTAACTGCGGTTAATGAAAAAATACCTCCAAGCATATCTAAAATAGCATTTGGAGCCGTTATATTTAAAATTCCAACGTCTAAATTATATCCATTCATTGTAAAAGTTGGTGCCCCTCCATTATTTATATTAAATCCATTTCCAACTAAAATGTTCCCCGATGCCGTTTGAGTTCCTGAAGTATTATTAAGTACTAATGAAGGTAATCCATTATATGTACCACCAGCAATGGTTTGACCACCTGTTATATTTGTATAGGTGATAGTGTTGCTCCAAGTCTTTGAAGAAGGAATAGCATTAAAACCTGTACTTGCTGTTTTTATCTGTCCTTGCCCTGAATTAGAAAATAAAGCTCCTGCAGTTAAATCAAAAGTATTCATTTGAAGTATTGCATTTGTAGCAATATTTAACTGTCCATTTACCATAATTCCAGTTGAAGCATTCAATGGAAAAGCAGTGTTTGAAATTGTAAGATTATTAAAAGTTGTAGTCGAAGTTCCTCCCGCAGTTTGTGCTATAGATCCATTAAAAGTTACTGTACTGTTATTAGGAACAAAACTACCATTGTTAATCCAATTTCCGTTAACAGTCAATGTATTTGAACCAGTAATTGTCAAAGTCGAACCGATAGCTATACTTATATTTCTACAAACTCCCCCAGAAGTTCCAATATTAGGTTGATTAGGAGCTGATGAAATAATAACATCATTTGTTGCAGTTGGAATAGTCCCTCCACACCAATTACCTGCTGTATTCCAATCCGAACTAAACAGACCCAGCCAGGTTCCTGTTACACAGGAGATACTAACATTTATAATTCCTGAAGTTGTACTGCCAAAAAAACTTGCATTAGTATGTGTTGCAAAAGAGAACGTTCCTCCCCATGAACCTGAACTTTGCAATACCGTATTAAAAGTAAGGGTTTGTGATGAAGAAGTCGACCCATTAGGAAGTATAGCAATTGCTGATCCACTAATTCCTAATTCTCCAAAAATTGTAATTGATCCAGCAAATGTTTTATTTCCAGAACCACTAAGCATCAAAATGCCATAGCTTTTAACAGCTACAGTTTGAACTGTACCAGAATAGTTTACAGTACTTGTGGTCCCTAAAGTGGTAGTGGTAAAATTCGGAAAAATACTTGTCCCATTTAATGTTAATGTTCCGCCATTTGCTACAGTTAGTACTGAACCTCCAGAAATTGAAAATCCCCCATTATCTAGAGTTGCTCCTGATTGAATGCTCAATGGTATAGTACTATTAAAAGTTTTAATTGCATTTACACTAATTACTCCAGTATTAATTATGCTTACACCACCGCTTGCTGCAAATGGTGTTTTCCATTCAAGTCCAGTAACCTGGGATGTCGTTCTATTATATTGTAATGTTGCTGCTGAGCCATAATTGGGTGCTGCCGAAACCGTTGCAGTTCCTTCCATCGAAAGAATTCCATTTATTGTTGGTAATCCTGTAAGTGTTTTTACACCTGAATTAGAAAAGGTAAGGTTATTAAATGTCGAAGCTGTTGCTAGAGTTTGAGCAACCCCTCCAAAATTAACCGTACTTGTACCTGCTACAAAAATTGTTCCTGTACCATTCCAAGCTGTTGTGCTCGTTGCATTTACATTTAATATACTTGACCCTCCATTCAATGTTCCTGCTGATAAAGTTATATTACCTGAAAAAGTATGTGCCAATGCACTTCCTAAATTCAATGTTCCGCCAAGTCCATTTATGGTTAAACCCGCCCCATTAACAGCACTAGTAAAAGTAGCTACTCCAGATGTTTTGGTCATCGATACTAATCCAGTGGTTGTAAATCCAGCAATACTTTGGGTAGCCATCGTATTATTTATTATAATTGGAGAACTGCCCGCTGTAAATACTCCTCCAGTATTAATGAAATCCCCTCCAAATGTCAATCCAAAATTATTGGTTGTTAATTTTGCGCCATTATTAATAGTTAATGGTACTGAAGCATTAAATACTTTTGCAGCATTTAAAGTTATTGTACCAATATTTGCAATAACAACTCCTCCTGAACCATTAAAAGAGGCAATCCATTCTTCGGAAGTAGCCGTATATGCTCCCGCTTTATTGTAGCGTAAAGTAGCATTTGGTCCATAAGTAACTACTGGAGCATTTGTAACAACAATAGATGCTGTAGTTCCTTCCATTGAAAGAATTCCGTTTACTGTTGGGGAAGTAGCTGCTGTTTTTGTAGAAGTACCAGATATGGTAAGATTATTATATACCAAAGCCGCAACCGTTTGTGTACTAGCCCTATTGTATTCGACTGTTCCTGTTCCTGCTATAAATGTACCACCAGTTGCATTTGCATTAATTCCAATTTTAAAAAGAGAAGAGCCACCGTTTAACGTCCCTAACGTTTGAGTCCAACTTCCTGTAAAAGTATGTGTTAAGCCAGTACCTAAATTCAATGTTCCTCCTGTTCCATTAATTGTTATTCCACCACCATTGATGTTTCCAATAAAAGTAGCTGTCCCCCCTGTTTTCAGCATACTTACGGTTCCCGTTGTTGTAAAACTCCCAATAGATTGATTGGCTGTTCCTGTAAATTGAACAGCAGAAGATAACAAGTTTACGGTTCCAGAATTAGTATAGCTACCTCCTAAAACCAACCTTCCCGCTGCCGTAAAAATAATCGAACCAGTATTTGATAAATTCCCAGCCGAAACAGTTATACGTCCTGAGGATAATTTAATAGTCCCTGAATTAGAAAGACTTCCTGTCCCTATTGTTACTCTACCTGTTGTTAAAGTAACATTCCCGGAATTGGTAAAATTACCTGTAAGGCTTACAATTCCAGTTGTCCCAGTTAAGGAACCATTATTTATAAAAGTGCCCGTAGCTGTAAGCGTTCTTGCTAGAATGTCTAAAGTCCCTCCTGGATTAATAGTAACATTGGTTATCGAGGCATTTGCGCCTAGTGACACCGTATTAGTTCCCGTAGTGGCAATTATAACATCATCTCCTGCTACAGGAGCTATGCCTCCAACCCAAGTAGTACCAGTTGTCCAAACTCCTCCAACGGCAGTACTAGTTCGAGTCGCAGCATTTGTGTTTATAAAAGATAAGAGAAAGAAAAGGAATCCTAAAAAATATTTCGTGTTTTTGTTTTTGTAGAGCGATTCAATAATCATAAAAATATTGTTGTTTTTTTGTAATTAAAAAAAGTCAAGGCGCACAAATGTAATTGTTTTTCTCATTTATTTTTAAAAAAAATATTTGATTTTTTATGATTTTTTCAAACAAAAATCCCAAACTGTTATGAACTGAATGGGATTTATCATAAAATTTAACTTATTCCTATATAAAATATTCTTTTAAAAAAGGATTTTCTTTGTTACTATTTTGCCATTAGCCAATGCTACTTTTATAATACCAGCTTGATTGCTTAAAGTAATATTTGAAATTGAAAATTCATTTTTACTAATTCCTTCTTTATCAAAAACCTTTCTACCTAATAAATCATACACAGTTATTTTTTGGATAATTTCATTACTAGATTTTATTTTTACTTCTTTTTTATCTTTGGTTATAACAACAGTATTTTCTGCTGGTTTAAAATCATCTTTCCCTAAATTTTTATCCGTAAAACGCAATACGAAACGATTATCAAATGTTCCAACTGCAGACGCAAATACATAAGGAGCTTGTTTTAAATCATGGATTGTATTTGTTGCTTTATCCTCAAGGTAAACTATTTGATTCAATAATAGACCATCTGTTTCATCAATATTGATAGTAAATTGCCCTTCTATTTCAGAACGATATCCAAGAGGCACCTCATCTGTATCTTCAAATGGTAAAGAACGCCCTTGAATAGTTAAATTTTTATCCTCATTAATACTGTAAAAATCGGCATAAGGATTTGCATCAAAACTTTCCCCATCATAAAGATCATCATACCCATTCGTTGCTCCAGAAATATAACCTATTAATGCTTGTTTAAAAAGACCTTCTGTATTGGAAAAGTTCAACCAAATTCTATTTTTCTCTGAGGTTGTTGCTGATTTTGATTTGGTGCTATTATTTTGCTTAAAAAATTGAGTATTATTGTTTACAATACGCATGCTGTTATTAAAAACTATTGTAGATCCAGCAGTAGTTAGTTTACTTGACACGAAGAAACCTTGACATGCTGCAATTTTTCCAGTTGGTTTTGCCCCACCACTTGGAGCAACTGTTCCTCCTTGAGGGTAAGTAATACCATCAATTACTGTACCTCCAGTAAGATTGTACAAAGCATAATCATTTGAAGAATAAGCATATAATCCACTTCCCGGATTAGGGTTATTTAATCCTATTGGAGTGTTGTGCGTCCAAAAATAAATAGTCCCATCTATTACTGCACTATTTGTTGTTAAAAAAGTATCTGCATCTATTGCTGATGGATAAGGATTTCCAAGAAGATACGAATGATTATTTCCAATTCCAGATAGCGTTATATTACCATTATTAGGAGATCCTTTGAAAATAGATTCAAATAAGAATCCTGGTGGCGGATTACCAGGAGGGATTTGACCTCGAATAATATATCCAATTCCTGCCGCCATAGTTTGTGATGTGCTTGCTTTATACCAATCATCAGAATTAGAGTCAAAACCATAAAAATAATCAGAAGGCGTTAATGGACTTGCATTATAAAGCGTTTGTCCAACTACTGGAGAAGACCAATAAGTGTAGTCTGTTACTAAAGTTGCCGTAGAACCTCGTTTATAAATAATACTCCCTAAATTAGATGCTGTTGGATTTGTTTGAACCAAACTCGCTGCTTCTTCAAAAGTTAAAGAGCCACTACCCAAGACAGAAACTTCATTTGTAACAGCTAATGTTATCCCTGAATTGATAGTTACATTTTTACCTGTATTTACAGTACAAGAACAGCCTGATAAATTAGCCGTTGCGGTATAATCTGTACCAAAAACAAGATTTTGTGTACCACCTGTAGCTGGTGGTGTACCATTAGACCAAGTCCCTGAATACAAATTAGTAACTATTGGTGTTATAACCACGGCACTAGAAACTGAAGAGGTACAAGTGCCATTTGAAACCGCATAATAATAATTGCCTGGTGCAAGACCCGAAACAGTTTGGGTTGTAGTGGTTATGGCTATCGTTGCTGATGAAGTTCCCGTTTGTACTAAACTCGCCCCTATTGTTAATCCTGACAACACAACACTACCTGTTGGTAGAGTACAAGTCGGATTTGTAATTGTTCCAAGAACTGGAGCACTCGAAGAAAGTATTGTAATAGAAATAGGGTATGAAATACTACCACAAGTTGTCGTATTATCATTGATCGTTAACGATCCATTATAAATACCTGGACTAACACCCCAACCGCCGTTAGGAATATTCAAAGATAATGGGCTTGTCGTTATTGCATAATTATTAAAATCTTGAAAATTAGCAGCATTTGCAGCAGCATCATAATCTACACTATATCCTCCACTGCCAGTGGTAACATTCCCAATTGCTGTGTAAGGAAGATAAGCTATTCCAGTATTAGTACATACTACAGGATTTGCTCCTAAAGTAATAGTAGGAATTGCTTTTACCTTTATAGTTCCCGTTGCACTTACACTACCACAACCTCCTGTCAATGGTATACTGTAACCAAAAGTACCCGATACTGATGGCGTACCACTTATAGTTATTGTATTTGATGCCCATGATGCTGTTACTCCAGTTGGTAAACCAGTTGGCGTACCAATTCCTGTAGCCCCTGTAGTTGTGTGTGTTACATTAGTGATTGCAGTATTTTTACAAACATTCGGTGATGATGAAGCTGCAGTTACCGTGTTGGTGGCATTAACAACTACTAATACTGTTTCAGAATTAGAATATGGACGTCCACCATATACTGCGTCACATGTTAAAGTAGCTTTATAGGTTCCTACTAAACTTGCACTAATTGATGTATCTTTTGTACTTGCCGTTGATGTACTATTATCAGGAGCTTTTATTGACCATGAATAAGTTATTGAAGTAGGAGTAGGCCCTGTGTAGCCTCCTCCCAAACTAATTGTACTCCCTTGACAAACTGGCGAAGAATAAGTAGGTACAGCAAACAATGAGCCTCCATAACTATTAAGTTCTGCAAATGAAAATTCAGCATTACCGCTACCAACACAAACTCCAAATTTCACAGTTCCAATATAAATAGCCACATTATTAGTACATGTAGCAGAAGTATCTATTTTTCCGGGAGATATTATTTTTATTCCAGCGTTTAATGGAAAACTAATTTTATTTTGACCTGAAAAAGTCATTATTGCCCCTGCATTTATTATGGCATCTAATGTTAAAACATTTACATCAGCTCCAACAACCAAAACCCCAGAAACTCCTTGTCCTATGACTAATTTAGTAAAACTATTTGGAGTTGATGTTGATATTGTAATAGAATGCCCATCACGAATTGTTACCGTTCCTGTCCCAGCATACTGCCCCGGATACCCTTGCGGAGAAGTCCCTGTAGGCGTTACCCAAGTGGTTCCATTAAAATATTGCCAACTAGACAAAGTAGTCCAATTCCCTGTTCCTGCAGATCGATAATCTCCAGTAGTTTGAGCAAAAGCAGCACTTGTAAATAAAAAAGCAGCACTAAATATTAAAAATAAAAAAATATTCGA